>JADFNK010000104.1 GCA_022563405.1 Gemmatimonadota bacterium
ACGATGGGGGGGTTTCCGGCTCGACCCCTCACCGATTTTCTCAAGGCCCAGGCTCTTCTCTTTCGCCTCGACTCGCTCCGGCGGCGTGTCCGTGTTCTCGAACGTCTTCGCGATTCCGGGGAAGAGGGCGCCACTTCACCCGCGACGCCGAGCCACGTGACCACGGGTGGGGGCATGCGAGAACGAGGGCCGGGATGATAGAAGGCTGCCGGAGGAGTACAGAGGAACAGCCTTCCCCCAGGCAGCGTACTCTTGCCGGCGAGTGTACACTCGAGGGAGTGGGCGTTCACTCTGGAGAGTACGCATCGTTGACCATGGGGCCCGCCGAAGCGGGCGGTGTGCGCTTCCGGCGCGTGGACCTCAGTGGGTCTCCCGAGATTCCCGCCGACCTCGAACACGTGGTAGGATGTGAGATGGGGACGAGTCTGGGCGCGGGTGACGTGACGGTCCAGACGGTCGAGCATGTCATGGCCGCTCTCTACGCTTCGGGCGTCGATCACGCGGTTCTCGAATTGCGGGGACCAGAAGCCCCCATCTTGGACGGCAGCTTCCAACGTTATATGGAGGCGATCTCGGACACGGGCACCGTGGAGCTTGAGGCGGAGGCCGAGACGATTTCGGTACGGGGGCGGCTGACGGTGTCCACGCCCGCCGGGTCATCCTACGTCGTGACGCCGGCGGACGCACTCCGTGTGTCCGCTACGATCGATTTTGAGCACCAGGCGATCGGGCGCCAACATGGCACCGTCGACATGACGACGGAGGAGGCTTTTCGCCGCGAAATTGCCCCTGCCCGTACGTTCGGGTTCCATCATGATGCCGAGGCCTTGAGGGCGCGAGGCCTAGCTCAGGGAACATCGCTCGAGAATACCATCGTTCTCGACGACGAGGGAGTGATGAACGGCAGCCTTCGGTTCGACAACGAGTTCGTCAGACATAAGATCGGGGATCTGATCGGAGATCTGGCATTGATCGGTCGACGCGTACGGGGGCAGATTGTTTCCGAGCGCCCGAGTCATGAGGGGAACATCAAACTCGCGAGGACTCTCTTGAAGCATGCCCAAGCAGGTTCGCACGACCTTCCCATCGAGATCGACCGGATCATGGAACACCTTCCGCACCGGTATCCGTTCCTCCTGGTGGATCGGGTCCTGGAGTTCGAGCCGCGGAAGAGGATCGTGGGGCTCAAGAACGTCACGATCAGCGAACCTTACTTTCAGGGCCACTTCCCGGGCCACCCGGTCATGCCGGGAGTCCTCATCATCGAAGCCATGGCTCAAGCGGGGGGGCTTCTTCTGATGGACATGGTGCCTGACCCGGAAAACAAGGTCGTGTATTTCATGTCCCTGGATAACGTGAAGTGGCGAAAACCGGTTATTCCCGGGGATCAGCTGGTCCTCGAGGTTGAAATGGTCCAGTTCCGCCGGAACGTGTGTAAGCTTCGAGGTGTCGGGAAGGTGGATGGGAAAGTAGTTGCCGAGGCGGACATGATGGCGGGAATTGTCGATCGATGAACACCAGTCCTTGGAGTGCGGGAGGGGAGGTCGAGGCCCTCGTCCACCCGACCGCGATTATCGATCCCGACGCGAACGTGGCTCCGGGTGTGGCGGTTGGCCCGTATTCGATCATCGGACCTGGCGTTGTGGTCGGACGGGGTACGGTGCTCGGGCCCCACGTGCTTGTGGAGCGGGATACGACGCTGGGCGAGCAGTGCCAGATCGCGAAAGGTGCCGTCCTTGGAAGTGATGCCCAGGATCTCAAGTACGAAGGCGAGCCCTCCCAATTGTTCGTGGGCGACCGCACCGTGGTGCGTGAGTACGCCACGCTCAATCGTGGAACACGGGCCTCGGGGAAGACGGTCGTCGGGAGTGACTGTCTGATCATGGCTTATGCACACGTGGCCCATGACTGCGAAATCGGCAATCACGTCGTGCTCTCGAACGCCGTGAACATGGCCGGCCACGTGGTGATCGAAGACTGGGCCATCGTGGGAGGCCTCACGGCGATCCATCAGTCCGTCCGTATCGGAGCCCATTCTTTCTGTGGGGGTGGATCCAGAGTTCCACAGGACATACCGCCATACCTCAAAGTGGCGGGTAATCCGGTTAAACTTTACGGGCTCAACACGGTCGGATTGGAGAGACGAGGGGTTTCCGAGGACGTGAAGCAAGCCTTGAAGCAAACCTACCAAGTCCTTTTCCAATCTAAACTTACGCTAACCAAGGCTCTGGATATCGCTGAAAGTGAAGTGCGCCAAATCCCTGAGGTCCGGCACCTGTTGACGTTCATACGCTCCAGTAAGCGCGGGGTCACCACCTGAGGGGTCGTGATGGGACGTGTGGCGTGCCACTGAGTGGCACGTGGGACGAGCCACGAAAGGGATAGCCATGTCGCTGATACGCGTTCGCCGGGAACGAAAGAAATACTGGATCGACAAGAAGGTGGGCTGGTCTCCCCGACGGCTCCTGTTCGTTCTTATCATTCTCCTCGCCGCGATGTGGTATTTGGGTGTCGGATTCTGAGCAACCGAGGCGAAACCGCGAACCGACGATCATGGTGCTCGCTGGCGAGGCTTCCGGCGACGAGCACGCCGCACGTGTCGTCACGGCCCTGAAGGCTTTCTGGCCGCGGAGCCGATTCCTCGGCATCGGTGGCCCGAGAATGAAGAGTCAAGGTGTGGAGTTATACGCCGAACTCGACGGGCTGGCCGTGATGGGGGTCGCCGAGGTCATTCCGCGGCTCCCTTTTCTGCACCGTTTGACCCGGCGACTCGTCTCCCTCCTGGACAGGGAAGACGTCGACCTCGTGATCCTCGTCGATTATGCCGGATTCAACCTGCGAATCGCGAAGGCCGCTCGCCGTCGCGAGCTGCCGGTCCTCTACTATATCGCTCCGAAGGTATGGGCCTGGGGCGCCGGCCGCGTACGGAAACTGGCCGCCTACACCAACCGGTTGGCGCTGATTTTTCCTTTCGAGGCGGAGGCCCTGGAACGGGCTGGGGCGAACGCCACCTTCGTGGGGCATCCTCTTCTGGAGACGCCCGCTGCGGAGCCGGACCGACTCACGTTCTGCCATAAATGGGGTCTCGACGCCCAACGCCCGATTCTGGCTCTCCTCCCCGGCTCCAGGCGTCAGGAGTTGCGCCGACACCTGTCCATTTTCCTCGAGGCGGGGCACCGCGTCGAGGCCCGAAAACCTGAAGTACAGCTCGTACTTGCGCGCGCTTCATCGATTGCCCCCTCCGCGTTCCGGGCCCTCACCGTCCCCGTGGTCGACGACGCTCGAAGCCTCCTCGCCCATTCGGCTGTGGCGCTCGTGAAATCGGGCACTTCGACGCTCGAGGCGGCCCTCGAGGGCACGCCGTTCGTTACCGTGTACCGAACCCATCCGGTCACTTACGCGGTCGCACGACGACTCCTGCGAGTGGATCGGATCTCCTTACCGAACTTGATCGCGGGACGAGATATCGTACCCGAAATCCTCCAGAATCAGGCAACTCCCGACCGTCTCGCCGATCTTCTCTTGCGACTTCTCGATCCCGACTGCCTCGAGCGGACCGAGATGATCACCGGACTCCGCGGTGTGCGAGCTGCGCTGGGCGAACCCGGAGCATCCGAGCGCGTCGCCGAGTTGGCGGCAGGTCTTCTGGAGGACCCGTGAAGACCGCGTTTGCCCAGATCAGAGCAGCTGTGTTAGACAGGATGGGGCCAGCCGGGGTGAGCCTCATGGGTCGATACGTACTGGGGGCTCTGTTCAGGACGCTGCACGTCGAGAGCACGGGGCCACACACCCTCTCGAGGCTTGGGGAAGAGCGTACTCCGGTCATCTTCGTCTTCTGGCACGGACGACTGTTGCCTTTGATCCACATCCATCGTCACCAGGGCACGGTGGTGCTGGTCAGTGAACATCGAGACGGGGACTACATTGCAGGGCTCATCCATCACTTCGGCTTCGGGACGGTACGGGGCTCGAGCACGCGCGGTGGCGTACGGGGACTGAAGGGACTCATCAGAGCGGCTCGTGCAGGACGGGATCTCGCGATTACGCCCGATGGCCCCCGCGGCCCCGACCGGGAGCTGAAGCTCGGCGTGTTGACGGTCGCACGTATGACCGGCCTTCCGCTCGTCCCAGTGGGGGTAGGGATCACTTCCGCTTGGCGAGTCCGAAGCTGGGACGGGCTCCTCGTGCCCAAGCCCTTTTCGACGGTGCGGGTCGCCTACGGCCGTCCCACCCTCGTCCAGAGAAATGCCGACCAGGCCGAAATAGACGAGGTGGCCGCTTCGCTCCAACGGAGCCTGGGCGACCTCTCCGGGCAAGTCGGAGACGCGGCGTCCTTGAGCCAGAGAGTGGATGCCGAACCCTTGAGCACATTGGCCGACACCGATCCTTCGTGAGAAGTCTACACGGGTGGCTCCGGCAGTCGTGGGACGGACAGAACGGCCTTCTTGGCCGGCTCACGATCGGGCTCTTGCTGCCCACGGAGTGGTTGTACCGGGGGGCCGTCGTTCTGCGGAACCGGTGTTATGATCTCGGGATCTTCTCACAATCCGAGAGCGGTATTCCCGTCGTTTCGATCGGGAATCTTGCGGTCGGCGGAACCGGAAAAACACCCGTTGCGTCGTGGCTCCTCACTCGCCTCATCACGATGGGACACCGACCCGCGCTCGTCACGCGGGGTTATGGCGTGGACGAAATCCTGCTCTACGAGGCTCGGAATCCCAGCGTACCGGTGGTGGCCCAGAAGTCGAAGGTCAGGGGGGTTGCACAGGCGGCGAGGGAGGGCGCTGACGTAGCCGTCCTGGACGACGGCTTTCAGCATCGTGCGGCGAAAAGAGACGTAGACATCGTGCTTCTGGCGGCGGAGCAGGGCAGCGCACGCACGTTACTTCCCCGGGGGCGTTTTCGGGAGCCGCTGAGCGCCCTATCACGGGCCGACGCCATCGTTGTCACCCGTAAGGTCGCGACGCGGGAAGAGGCATGTGCTCTCGGGGCCCTGGCCAGCGGTGAAGCGCCCCAGGCCGTGTTCGGTCAGATCCACCTCAGAGAGGACGTTTGGACCGGGTTGGAGGGTGACCCGCTGGTCGAGGCCTACAACGAACCGCCGGCCGGCGATCTTCTGGCCGTGTCCAGCATCGCTGAACCCGACGGGTTCCACGAGATGGTTCGCTCTCAGGCCAGGGGGGTGGTAGAGTGCATGGCCTTCCCGGATCACCACCCATTTTCCCATAAGGACATTTGTCGGATCGTGGAGCGGGCAGCCGGGAGATCGGTCGTCACCACCGAGAAGGATGCCGTAAAGCTGAGGACGTTTTCGCGGGAACTGCCAAAGACGTACGTTCTGCGGCTTCAGGTGGTGTGGGATTACGGAGAGGACGCCGTCATGGCACTCATTCGACGAGCCGTAGAAGGCGACATCCATCCCGATACGAACCCGTGAAGATCACGGTCCTCGTTGTAGGGCGGGCCGGCTCTCTCTTGAAGGATGCCATACTCGAATACGAAACACGGGCGGGACGGTATTGGAAGTTCAATGTGATCGAAGTAGCATCGGGCGGGGCAGGGAGTGCGAAAGCTCACCCGGAACGCGCGATCGCGGTGGAAGAGGCGCTGCTTCTGGCCCGACTCCCGGAGCCCGCCCAGATCGTTGCGCTGACGCGGACGGGCCGAGGCATGGGCTCGACGGACTTGGCCAGCTATCTGCAGGATCATGCCCTGCATTCCACCCCCGAGGTGTGTTTCGTCATTGGAGGAGCGTTCGGCCTGGGCGCCGGAGTTCTGGACCGGGCGCACAAACGATGGTCCCTTTCCGAAGCCACGCTTCCGCATGAGTTGGCCCGACTCGTGCTGGCCGAGCAGCTCTATCGGGCCGGCACCATCGTCAGGAACGAACCCTACCACAAGGGACCATCCTGAAAAGGCCCATCCTGAAAACGACCATCGTGAAAGGGACCATCGTGTATAGGATCTGGATCTGGAGGACCGGCTGAACTTCGAACTTCTGATAGGACGACCCTCGGGCTCACCCCTGTTTGAGGAATATCTGCGCGGGGGCGAGGCCGTCGCTCCCTTCTACTCGGGGTCATGGCAGGACCCGAAGGCCTATCGTGCGGTCCTGGAAAGCGTCGACAAACGCTTCGATTCGGATGCCAGGCGGAGAGCTCTCGGGGCATTGACCATTCCGGGGAGCGTCGGCCCGGAGCGGCTCGACCGGTGGATCGAGGAAGGGGGCGTCATCGTCACGACCGGTCAACAGCCCGGCCTCTTGGGAGGCCCTCTTTATGCTCTCTACAAGGGCATCTCGGCCGTTCGCTTGGCAGAGCGGCTCGAGAGTCTACTGGCCCGGCCCGTGCTCCCCGTTTTCTGGGTGGCCTCGGAGGACCACGACTGGGAGGAGGCGGACCACGCTTACGTCATCGATACGGCCAACGAGCTGATCCGTCTTCAAGTGCAGGATCCCGGTCACATGAAGCGGGCTCTGCACCGTATCCCACTCGGTGCAGAGATCGTGGATGTGGTGGAACAGGCCGCTCAGAACCTTCCCACGACCGATTTCAGCGCTCCCTACCTCGACGAGCTTCGAAAAGCCTACAAGCCGGGAGTGACCCTTGCCGACGGCTTCACCGACCTTCTTTCCAGCCTTCTGGCACCCCTCGGCATGTGCTTCGCCGACGCGGCCTCACCCGCGGTGAAGAAACTCTCGGGACCACTCCTCTTGGAGGAACTCGGTCAGGCCGAGGCCCACGAGGTGCTACTCCGGGAGGATGCGGACAAACTCGAGAGCGCTGGCTATTCCCCACAGGTCCCTATCTTGGAGGGTGCCGTCAATCTCTTCCTGGAGGGGCCCGAAGGACGGGAGCGGATCTACCGAAACGGGAACAACTTCGAGCTGCGCCGTTCTCATCAGTCCCTATCGACGGACGCCGTACGCAAGAGTGCCGAGTCCGATCCGCTCACGCTGAGTCCGAATGTGCTCCTCCGCCCGGTGGTCGAAAGTACGATTTTCCCGGTGGTCAGCTACGTGGCCGGTCCGGGCGAGACGGCGTATTACGCACAGATCAAGCGGCTCTTCCAGGCCTACGGCCTTATGATGCCGGTGATCTACCCGAGGCACGCGGTCACGGTGATCGAAGCCAAGGTGCGAAAGAAGCTCGACAAGTTCGGCTTGGATCCGGAAAGTCTCAAACGTCCCCTTCACGAGATCATGTCCGATATGGCTCGGGATGACATGCCCGACGATGTTCGTCAGGCTCTCGGGAAGCTCGAAAGTGACGTGACCCTCGGCTCGGCCGGTCTTCTCAAGGCAGTGACGAGCATCGATCCCACCTTGAAGGGCCCGGTCACATCAGCTCGAAACACCGCCCTGTCTGCCTTTCAGGCTGCGGAACGAAAAATCATGCAGAGCGTAAAGCGGGAGAACGAAGTCGCGTCGAATCAAGTGGAGGTGGCTCAGCGCCACCTCTTTCCGGAAGGGCAACCTCAGGAACGTATTTTGGCGCCTTTGTACTACTTGGTCCGTTACGGGAGTGAGTTCGTGGAATCCCTCGTCGAGAGATTTGCTGTGGATTTGGGTGAAGAGACGGAGTAGCTTCAAGCACTATGATTGCGCTGATCTTTCTTCTGGTCCTCCTGATTCCGATTCTAGCCATCGTCCTGGATTCCCCGGTAGGTCGGGCCCTCGCAAAACGCATGGAGCGTCGCGAACTCTCCTCCGGGGGCGACGATGTGACCTCCGAGAGGCTCTCCTACCTGGAGGGAGAAGTGGAGCGGCTGACGACCGAGATGCGGAGACTCGAGGAAGAGAGCCAATTCTTGAACAACCTCCTCACCGACCGGCCCGCTTCGCAGGTGCTCCCGCCCGGTGACCAGAACGGCTAACTCCCCTTCAGGCGATGCCCGACGCTCCCGCGCCGCCTTCATGGTGGGCGCGGGCATTTTTTTCAGCCGTGTCAGCGGGCTTATCCGGGGCGCGCTGATGGCCTCGTTTTTTGGAACAGCCCTGATGGACGTCTGGTTCGCGGCGGCGAAGATTCCCAACGTGATTCAGAATCTTCTCGGAGAGGGCACGCTCAGCGCCTCCGTGATTCCCGTGTACGCCGAATTCTTGGAGGAGGGGCGGGAAGAAGAGGCCGGGCGGTTCGCCGGGGCAGTTCTCGGCATCCTCATGATGGTGGCGGGCGGAGCCGCGCTTCTGGGGATGCTTTTGGCGCCCGTTCTTGTCCCGATAGTGTTCTGGGAGTGGAATCCGGACAAGGTGGCGCTCACCACCGTAATCGTGCAGATCCTGTTTCCGATGACCGCCGTACTGGTGCTCTCGGCGTGGGCACTCGCGATCCTCAACAGCCACCGCCGGTTCTTAGTGTCTTACATGGCTCCGGTCGTGTGGAACGGCGCGATCATCGCGACCCTGGTGGTGATGGGACTCGGCTTCGGCTTCGGGTGGTCCGGCCGTCAACTCCTTCTCGCGGCGGCGTGGGGTGCCCTAGGAGGTGGTATTCTTCAGTTCCTGGTACAGCTTCCGTACGTGGTGCCGCTCCTCCGGCACTTCCGCCTTTCCCTGGATCGGAGCGTAAGCGGGGTGGGGGAGGCCGTCCGAAATTTCGTACCGGTCGTAACGGCTCGAGGCGTTGTCAACATCGGTAGCCTGCTCGACGTGTTCGTCGCCGCGATCCTCGCAGAGGGCGCGGTAGCCGCACTGGGGTGGGCCCAGACGCTGTACCTGCTCCCGATTTCTCTTTTTGGCATGTCGATTGCCGCCTCTGAATTACCCGAACTCTCCCGGCAGCGAAAGGCTCCTGTCAGCGACCTCGCCCCACAAATTTCGGCGGCTCTCCAGCGAATTCACTTTCTCCTCCTACCCTCGATGGCCGCCTTCCTTCTGTTAGGGGACCTGTTCATAGGCGGCCTGTATCAACGCGGAGAATTTCTTCCGACAGACACGCCCGTCGTTTACGCCGTGCTCGCCGCCTATGCGCTCGGTCTTCTCGCTTCCTCGGGGTCACGGGTACTGTCCTCCGCATTCTATGCGATGCGAGACACCCGGACCCCGGCCCGTATCGCCTATCTCCGCGTGGTGGTGTCCCTGGCCGTCGGTATATCCCTGATGTTTCCGCTCGACCGGTTCACCTCCGGCGAACTCCACTACGGGGCGACGGGTCTCGCATTAGGCGCATCCGTAGCCGCGTGGCTCGAATACATCCTGCTCCGGCGGCGTCTGGCGACCGTACTTGGCCCCCACGGTCCCGCCCGGTCCGCCCGCATAAGCATTCTTGGAGCGACCGCCGTCGCCGCCCTCGCCGCGGTGGCCGCCAAGTGGGCGCTCGGGTCCAACGTACCCCGGCACGATGGCATGGTCACCGGACTCCTAGGTGACTCCGCACCTTGGCTCGTACAACCCGCGCTGGCCGTGAGTACAGCCTTCATTTTTGGTGTGGTGTATCTTACGGTGGCCTCCCGCCTCGGTGTCGGTGCACCGCTCCGCCAGCTCTTGGGGCGGCGACCCAAACACTCCTGACTCTGAAGGCTGCTGGAGGAGTACAGCGGGGCGCGCGACCCACGCCTCCGGGCGTGGGTGCCCCGCGCTTGTGCGCGCTCAGACAAGGAACGACGACTGGTGGTGGAACCCGTGCTTCAGGATCAGCTCAAGAACCTCCCCACCCGCCCCGGCGTGTACTTGTTCAAAGACACCGGGGATGAGGTCGTCTACGTAGGGAAGGCCAGCTCGCTGAGACCCCGGGTACGGAGCTATTTCAGGGCTTCTCGTCAGCCTCCCAAGACCCGAGAAATGATGCGTCACGTCGTGTCATTGGAGACCATCATCGTGGGATCGGAGGCGGAAGCCTTGATCCTCGAAGCCAACCTGATCAAGGAGTATCGGCCGCGGTTCAACATTCAGCTTCGGGATGACAAGCGGTATCCCTACATCAAAGTCACCACCATGGAGCCATTTCCGAGGGTTTTCGTGACCCGAAAGCTTGACGACGACGGATCCAGATATTTCGGACCCTACACGTCGGTGGGTTTGATGCGTGACGCTCTCGACGTGATCAAGCGGCTCTATACGGTACGCTCCTGCAGCTACGATCTCCCACGAGAGGCACCGGACCGTCCCTGCCTCGACTATCACATTGGGCGGTGCCTGGCCCCGTGCGTCGGTTTACAGGATCAGGCCTCGTACGGGGAGATGATCGGGGAAATCCTCAAGATTCTGGAGGGTGAGACCGAAGGTGTGCGCAGTCGCGTAGAGGGCCTCATGCAGGAAGCTTCGGAAGCCTTGGAATTCGAGCGTGCCGCCCGTCTTCGCGATGTCCTGTCGGGCCTCGACGCCCTGGCACGACAACAGCGGGTGGAGAGGCTCCGGGGCGGGGACTATGACGTTGTAGGGTTGGCGCGAGACGGTGATCTGGCCGCCACCGTCGTTCTGAGAATTCGATCGGGCGTACTCCTGGGCCGGGATACGCAGCGATTTACCGACATCGGGGACGAGAGCGACGCGTCTTTGATCACCACCTTCGCGTCTCGGTATTACTTGAGCGGTGGGACGGGTCGGGTGAGCCGAGGGTCGCGTCTCCCGCGCGAAATACTGATTCCGGCCAACTTCGACGATAGAGAGCTGGTCGAGGACATCTTGTCGGAGGAGGCGGGAAGAAAAATCCGCTTGCACGCACCCAAGAAGGGGACGAAGGCCCGGCTGGCGGAGCTCGCCGCCGACAACGCCCGCCACGCCCTCGAGGATCGCCTCACCGCCCTGGAGCAGATCGAAGACCGGGCCGAGGCAGTACTCTACGATCTACGGGACCGGCTCGACTTGAAGATCGTTCCCCGCCTCATCGTGTGCTTCGACATCAGCCATCATCAAGGAACTGACACGGTCGGAAGCGCCGTCGTGTTCGAGAACGGCGCGCCGAAGAAGAGCGAATACCGGCACATGCGCATCAAAGGAGATTGGGGAAACGACGATTACCGTTCGATGGCTGAGGTCGTCTCCAGATATTTTCAGCGCAGGGTGAATGAAGAACGCCCGCTCCCGGACCTTCTCGTCGTAGACGGCGGAAAGGGTCAACTCGGGGCCGCCCGCGGCGCGCTCGCTGAAATCGGCGTGACCGATGTCGCTTTGGCCGCGCTGGCGAAACGTGAAGAGGTCATTTTTCGCCCCGACCGAGCCGAGCCGATCCGACTCGGACCAAAAAATCCCGCGCTCCACCTCCTTCAACGACTCCGGAATGAGGCTCATCGATTTGCCGTGTCCTACAACCGCAAGCTTCGGGGCAAGCGAACTTTGAGGAGTGATCTCTCCCAAATCCCGGGCATTGGCCCCGAACGGCAGAAATCGCTGCTCTCACGCTTCGGATCGGTCCGTGGAGTGCGGGCCGCCACAGCCCA
>JADFNK010000105.1 GCA_022563405.1 Gemmatimonadota bacterium
GTAGGCCAGGTTTCGAATCCGCCTCAGGTCAGAGGTGGTATCGCCTCGGAGGGTGAGCCCTAAGGCCTGAACCGCACGTACTTTACCAGGCGCTGCCGGCCCACTTCACCGGCGTAGATGTTGCCCTGGAGGTCGACGCCAAGAAACTCTACGCCCGTTCCCGTCGGATTCTCCGAGTCGGGGATGAACGCGGTCACCCAACCGGTTTCGGCATCTCCGATCCTGATGCCTCGCTCCCAACCCGGGTTCCAGCGCGCGTCGGACATCCCGTCACCCACGTAGATGACGTCCTGCCGGTCCACGAACACCACACTCGGGCGCCCGAACTGTGTCCATACGGCCAGGCGGTTTCCCTGCTGGTCGAAAATCTGGACTCGATTGTTTCCCCGATCGGCCACGATCACGCGGCCCCGCTCATCCATGGTGATGTCGTGCGGATCGTTGAATTTCCCGGGATCACCGCTCCGCGACTCCACCCCGCCCCCTACCTCCAGCAGGAACTCGCCGTCTTTCGAGAATTTGACGATGCGGTTGTTCCCACCTCGATGCCCGTCCGAAATCCAGATCTCCCCATTGGGTGCGATCACGACACCAGACGGCCCATTGAAGTGGTTCGGGCCATACCCGGACACCCCGGCCTGGCCAAGGGTCATCACGACTTCGCCCTCCTGGGTGAGCTTGAAGACCTGATGCCCCAGGCCCCGCTTCAAGCCCTCCACTTCCCGCGCGTCTCCGGCCGGCGCGCCCTCCGTCACCCAAAGGAATCCCTCATGGTCGAGGAAGAAGCCGTGTGGGAAGGAGAACATGCCCGCCCCGAAGCTCTTCACGACGTTTCCATCGAGATCGAACTTGAGGATCGGGTCCTGGTCCGAGAGGGCACAATGGTTCGCGCCACACCGCGACAGCATCCAGATGTGTTGTCCATCGGGATCGGGAAACACTCCGCTGACCACGCCGATGTCCCATCCGTTGGGCATCTTCTCCCAGCCGTGAACGGCGTGATAGGGATCGTTGGCTACGGACTGGCCCCGAGCCTCTCCGCCCGACATCACTACCGTAGCGGCGAGGCAGACCACCCTTACGGCCACCGCTACCCATTCGACCCGATCGGAACGCGACATCACGACCTCCGGCACATGCTCATCCGCTAGAGCCCTTCCCGGCAAGAAACTCATCCGGTGGAAGCTCACTTCTTGGAGGCTCAGACGCTAGAGCCTCTCCAAGAGCCAGGTCGGCGTGAATGTGGTGAGGTAAGAGCTTAGAATCGTGAGACGGCCGGTCGCCAAAAGCAGGCCCAACAGGATGAGAATCACCCCCGACGTCTTCTCAACCATCGGTAAGAATCGGCGGAAGCGGGAGAAAACACCTAAGAACCAGTCCAGGGCCAGTGCGGCAATCAAGAACGGAATGGCCAGCCCCAACGAGTAGACGCTCAACAAGCTTACGCCGGCCCAAACCGAGTCCTGGGTCCCGGCCAAGGTCAGGATCGATCCGAGGACAGGGCCGATGCAGGGCGTCCAGCCGGCCCCGAAGGCGGCTCCCACCCCTACCGTTCCTATGTACCCGGCGGGCTTGTCGTTTACGTGGATCCTCCGCTCACGCATCAGCGGCGCGATCTTGAAGACACCCGTGAGGTGCAAGCCGAGCACGATGATGACGGCACCCCCGATTCGGGCGATCCAGACCTCGTAGTATCGTAGGAATGAGCCCAGAAAAGACGCCGAAGCGCCCAGCGTGATGAAGATGATGCTGAAACCCGTCACGAAGAGCAGTGAGTGTATGAACGTCGCCCTGCGGTCGACGCCTTCCTGGAGATCCTCCAGGCTCATGCCCGTGACGAACGACAGATAGCTGGGCACCAGAGGCAGCACGCACGGCGACAGGAACGACAGCACCCCTGCCGTCAGCGCGACCAAAAGACCGACCGATTCGTTCATCCTCTACTTATCCTTTTCATCGTCCCTTTTCATCGCTTGAATCAGCCTGGTCCAAATCCTGAGCACGCAAACGGTGCCACACGGCCCTGAAGCCCATCACGATGCCGAGCCAGGCAAGCACCAAAGCTAACGCCCAGCCGAACACCAGCGGAAAAAAGCCCACGACCACCGCCGATGAGATCGCGATGATCGCGACCGTACCGAGGATCGTCCGATCCTCTCGGCCCAGCGTGCGGTGGCCCGCCAAAGCATCGCTGAACGATACGCCCGCCCGCACCAACTGGGCGAGCCGCCACGGTCTCAACACGGTCTCTCGATCCATCATCGCCTCTAAACGCTCCGTGAGCTTGCCCTCCGGTTCCAACGGTGTCGCCGGGAGCCCCTGAAGTGTCGGGAGCGGCCCCGCCTGTACCACTTTATGCGGACGATGGCGTCCGGGCAGCACGATTTCCGAAGAAGACGCGAGATCGGCCAGAAAAACCCCCTCGAGCTGCCCCCCCAACGACGCATCTAGAATGCCCACGTCGATCTCCCAGTTCCCTAGAAGGCTCCAGGCATTGAGGTTGCTCGAGCCCACTCGGCACCAGAGTCCGTCCGCGACCGAGCTCTTCGCGTGAATCATCTCGCCCTGCCACTCGAAAATTCGCACCCCCTGTTCGAGGAGGTAGCGGTACCCGGCTCGCGAAAGTGAGCCGACCAACGGCCAGTTGTTGTTGGCGGGTACCAGCACCCGGACGTCGACCCCGGACTGAGCCGCCTCGGCTATCGCCTCAGCCACTGCCCCGGGTGCGACGAAGTAAGGGTCGGTGATCCACAGCCGCTCCTGGGCCATGGCCGCCACCAGCGCCAGGGTCCGAAGGACACGACTTCGTCCCGGTTCGCCCTCGATGAGCCATACCGACGTGTCTCCCACAGGGCTCGCCTGCTCCTCCGCAAAGCTCGCCGGGAGGGGTTCGCCCATCACGTCCCAGATTCGGCCGAAGGCCCTGCTGGCAGCCGACACCGCCGGTCCCCGAATCTCGATACCGGTGTCGCGCCATGGGGGGGTGTCGGCGGTGCCGGCCCACTCCTGTCCGATGCAGAAACCCCCAGCGAACGCGACCTCGCCGTCCACGACGACAAGCTTGCGGTGATCGCGCTGGAACACTCCGTAGGGATCGCGGATGGAGGGGCGGTTGAAGGCACGCAACTCGACCCCCGCCCGGCGGAACGGCCGCCAGTACCGCCGGGGTGTCGCCCAGCACCCGACCCAGTCGTACAGGACCCGCACTTCGACCCCCTGGCGAGCCTTCTCCACGAGGACCTCTCTGAACGCCCGCCCCACCGGATCGTTTCGAAGGATGTAGTTCTCGAAGTGCACGTATCGTTTGGCGCCCGCGATCGCCTCCAGCCAGGCGTCGAACGTGACGGGTCCGTCGAACTGGAGGCGAATCGAGTTGCCCTTGATCTCCGGGGAGCCGGTCGCTCGCTCGAGCGCTCCCTTCGTCAAGCCACCCAGGGCACCGTCAGGGGAAGAAAGGACGTCGGCTGAAGACGCCGGCCGAAAGCCTCCCCCCACCGATGAGACCGATTGCTTTTCGGGGGAAGTCATCCCGCCCCTATACGGTCTCGATTGGGCAGGTGAGTCCGTGCGAGGTAACCTCCACACCCGCCGCGATGCAGTCCCGGCAGAGCCCGTAGATTTCGAGCTTGTGGCGGGTGGGCCGAAATCCGTGTTGTGCCGAAACACTGGCCTCGATACGGTGCACCTCGGCACTCTGGAACTCGATGACCGTACCACAGTTCAGGCAGATGAGGTGCTCATGGATCGGCTCCGCCGAGAGGCGGTGTTCATACCGCTTGAAGCCCTCTCCGAAGTCGAGCTCAGCCACGAGCTTGCTGTCTACGAGCAGATCCAGGGCTCGATAGATCGTCGCCTTGCCGATTCGGTGCCCCCCGGATCTGAGCACGCGCTCGATCTCGTCCACCGAGAGGTGCTCACCCGATCCAAACACGACCTCCGCCACCGCCTCCCTCTGGTGGGTCACGGGCAGTCCTTGCTCCCTCAGATAACGTCCGAAGAGTCGGACGAAGGGAGTCGCGTCCGGGCCCGCTTTCACTTCACTACGGGCTCCAACAAGTCGGCGTCGAATTCGTCCAACAACGCCCTGAGCTTCTCCGGGTCCCCGGCGATCTCAACCATCCGGGGCTCCCCGAGATCGATCTCGCTCCTCCGAACGACCCCCTGCATCACTCGGGCGAGACGGTCCGGCGGGGCCTGGCCTTCCTCGGCGATGCCGTTCTCGACCGTAAGGCTCGTTCCTGTCCGTTCGGCGGTGTACGGCGCAGTGTACAACCGGCGAGCACCATCTTCGGCGAAACAGCTCGCGGCCACCAAACCCCGCTCCTTACGTCCGACAATCAAAGGCGGGAACACCCACAGTTGGTCGATCTCACTCTCGCCGAGGCGGCGGGCCATCATCTGAAGCGTTCTGGGAATGGCCTCCGGCACTCCCGGGTCCCCTCCATCCTTCACCATCACGCCTCCATCTTACGGCCGTCTCGAATCACGAGGAGATATTCTAATGCCCCGACCGCGATAGCTCCACAGCCTCTCGGGTGGCGTGGGTCACTTCGCGGCGAACCTGATCCATCTTGCCCTCGATGAGAGCCCCCGCCGCCTTTACGTGTCCTCCGCCACCGAACCGCCGCGCCAGTGCATTTACGTTGACCGCGCCGTTGGAGCGAAAGGAAACCTTGATCCCCTTCCGGGGGATCTGCCGAAAGAGGAGCCCGACTTCCACACCCTCGACCGAGCGGGGGTAGTCGACCATCCCCTCGAGATCATCCGGAATCGCGCCGAGGGCGTCGAATTGGTCCGCGGGAACGGTCATCCAGGCGATCCCCGCTTCCTCGTCCACCTCCAGGAGGGCCAAGGAGCTCTCGAGCAGGTGGAACCGGCGACGCGGGACCGTGCCGTAGATCCGGCGGTAGACTTCATCGGGACTGACACCCCGGCTGACCAACTCCGCAACGATCCGGAGGCTGGTGGCGGTCGTGTTGCTGAAGCGAAACGACCCGGTGTCGGTCAAGATGGCCACGTACATCGCAAGATCACCGATCTCCGACCAGGGCCCCCCGGCCCGATGGATGAGGTCGAATACGAGTTCACCGGTCGCGCTCGCACTCGAGTCGCGAAAGGAAACACCCTCGATGGGCCTGTCCCCTGGCGGATGGTGGTCGATCACGACGGTCGGCAGACCATCGATCAACGGCCTGACCCTTCCGATCCGCTGTACCTCTCCAGTGTCCAAGACGACCGCCACATCCGCGCCGTCACAGAGTTCCTGGGCCTCCGCCGACGTCGAGTCCACGACCCACGATTCGTCGGGTACGAGGAAGCGGAAAGACTGAGGCACCGGTGTCGGATTCACTATGAACGCCTCGGTACCCAGCGCCCGGAGCCACGCCGCCAACGCGATCTCAGACCCACATCCGTCGCCATCGGCATTGATGTGGGTGGTCAGAACCACCGTTTCCTTGCCGCGTATTGCCGTCAGGACAGCGTCGATCGCCTCGAACCTGGCCTCACCGGTTTGATACGTCATGAATCCCTTTCTTCAACAGCCCAAGAGGCCGTTGCGTTCAACGGCCTTCTCTCAGTGCGGTGCCCGCGGCAGACGCTTCCTTACCTTGGCCCACGTCGACGCGAGATGTACCACCCAAGGCGTTGTGACCCCACGGACCTGCGCATGTTCAAGCGCGGCGAGAAGTGCGGCGGGTTCGTTGGGGTGATGGGCGACTTCCACCCAAGCGCCCGCCACTTCACCCAACTTGTGGGCATCGGAGCCCGCACCCCTCGGCTTTGACCACCGATCCGCCAACTCCTCTCCTAGAACATTGAGGTGCCCTGGATGTAACCTCGCGTTGAAGACCTCGATGATGTCCACCATCGGCGCGAGCTCCTCAGCATACCGTCCGGACCCACCCTTCCCCCGTGCATAGGGGTGCGGCAGGTACACGAGCCCTCCCTGATCCTTCACCCGGCGGCATACTTCCGCGGCGGGCGTCCCCTTCGGGATCTCCTCCTGAATGTAGAGACCGATGACGTCGATACCCTCCTTCGTCTTGACCTCCTCACCTGGGATCACCGAGTCCGGGAACGCCTCCGCCATCTCCAACGCCGTGGTCACCCTGTTGTGGTCCGTGATCGCGATACGCTTGACCCCCCTCGCGAACGCGGCAGCGATCACTTTGCGAGGGTCTGAAAGACAGTCGAAGGACGCCTGTGTATGCATGTGCATGTCGATCCGGAGGCGACCCTCCTCGGGCTGGGCCCGATCCACCCCATTCTTCCGAAGATGGGCGAGCACCTCCAAGGCTTGGTCCTCCAGCGCTTCGATGTCTCCCTCATTGACGAGCAAGTGTGTCGCCCGCTCTCGCTTGAGTCCCGGATCCATCTGACTTTCCATCATCGCTCGGGCCCGCTCGGAACTGAGGCCTCGTTCGTCACGAAGACGGTCGAGCCGAATTTTCTCCGACGCATCGACAACCACCGTGGCGTCGAATTCGTTTTCGAGTCCCACCTCGAAAAGTAGCGGAATTTCCGTTACACAGATCTTATCGTGGCCGGCCATACGCTCCCGCATCCACCGGTCCCGGAGGACCCGAATCCGAGGGTGAACAAGGACTTCCAGCCGGTGGCGAGCCTCTTCGTCCTGAAAAACGATAGACGAAAGCGCCTTTCGGTTCAAAGAACCATCCTCTTCGAGAATATCTTCGCCGAAGGCTTCTACCACTGCGGAGAGACCAGGGGAACCCGGCTCGACCACACGGCGCGCCATGTCATCGGCACTGGCTACCGGGATGCCGACCTCTTTCCAAAGAGAAGCCACGGTCGACTTGCCGGCGGCGATGTTCCCGGTCAGTCCTACCGATACGGCGTTGCCGATCGCGGGGGTCTTGAGGAGAAGCCCCTTGAGCACCAGAAACGCCGCGATGAGTCCCGCGCCCCCGAGCGTCGCCCACCACAGGCCCACCGAACCGACTCCGATTTCCCAGCTACGGGCCCCGGCATAGGCGATTCCCAACCCGAGGAAGGCCCACCCCGAGATCCCGAGGAGGTCGAAGGCCAGGAAGCGCCGGTACGGGACCCCCGTGGACCCGGCGACGAGCGGCATGAGGGTCCGTACGAACGGAACCATTCGAGCCAGACTCACCGACAGTCCGGCGTGTCTTTCGAAAAGGTCGAGCGCACGGTCCTGGTGCCTGCGGGCCATCCGGGCAACTCGGCCACGGCCATTGAGTACGCGGGGACCGCCCCAGCGCCCGATCATGAAGCCCGTCGAATCACCCAGCACCGCTCCCAGCACGGCCGCCCCGACAACCGAACCAAAGCTGAAGTGCCCTTGGAGGGCGAAGGCGGTCGCAACGACGAGGGTGGGCTCGGTGGGGAGGACCAGCCCAATGATCAAGGCGGTTTCGAGCATGGCCATGCCACCCACGAGCCACGGGCCGTACATGGCGATATTCGCACCGATCCACTCGATCACGATGGGCGCGTCGGCTCCCGGCTCAACCGAGGATGGTCCTAGGAGGGTGATCGGAAAGGGGGGTGGGCCGCGTTGCGGATGCCACGGCCCCAGCTCCTAGGCGGAGCGACGACGCCATAGCCGTAGCCTATGGTTAGGAGCTCCAACGACGGAGATGGGGTCGTGCCACCGCAACCCTTCAACTTGTAAGGTCATTCCCCTCATGTTCGTGGGCACATGGCGGTTGTGCGGTTGATCCGGCGTCTCTCCTCCTCGCCGTAGCTTTGCTACGGCCTCGTCGTCGGTCCTTGTCTGAACGCGCACAAGCGCCATGTGCGCGACCCGCCCCCCTTTCCGATCACCCTCCTAGAAGGGCTTGCGCTGAGTAACGCCGATGTCGTCCTCGCTCCCGTGCAGGCGATCTGGGCCATCCGAACGAATCCAAAACGAGTCGGGCCACGCCCGATAGTAATACTGCTTGCCCCACGGATCGCTAGTGGCATTAGCCGAGAAGTTGACCGTCAGCCACGAAGCCCACGCGCGGGTCTCAGGAAGCTGGTACGTCTCGCGGGCTTCCCTTCGCACAATTCGAGAAATCTCCTCGATCTCACGCTCGGCGTTCCAGATGAGGATAGGCTGGATCAATGGCATCGTACGATTGTACATCGCCTGTCGGCTGTCGGGAAAATACAGCGCCGCTACGAAGCCGAGGATGATCAGCAGGATGAGCCTGGTTACCACTTCCCGCTCCCCTTCATGCGCCTACGCATGTCGGATCCCCAGCGCAGGTAACGCTCAAGATCCCGGAATGGGACGACCATGTTTCCTTCTCCGTACGCGGTCTCCATGCGCCATCTCATATAGGCCCCCGAGGGGATGGGAATGAAGGGCGGTTGCCGGTACCAACGGTTCGCCCTGAACGCCCACGCCGCCGCCAACATGGCGGGAATGAGCCAGGGCCGCCGCATGGCGACCTTCACCAGCCCTACATACACCGATCCCATATCCTTTCTCACAGAAGGTTCCTGGGCACACTTGCCCAAGAAACATTTGTATACGCAGAAGTTAGTCCTCGCCCACTGTCAATTCAATGAAATTCGCTCCGTACGGCCCGCACGGTGTCTCGATGGTCCCCACCAGCGCCCCGCACTATGATACTTTGAGCTGAACACTAGAAGGCTGTTGAAGAAGTATAGTGGGCCGCCACCCGTGCTAAAGCACGGGTACCCGGGATGCCACGGCCCCAGCTCCGGGGTACCCGCGCGAAGCGTGGGTCGGGAGCGACGACGCCATAGCATTCGCTATGGTTAGGAGTTCCAACAACGGGGCACCGCGCGTTAGCGTGGTCGGGGTCGTGCCACCGCAACCCTTAAACTTGTAAGATCATTCCCCTCACGTTCGTGGGCACATGGCGGTTGTGCGGTTGATCCGGCGTCTCTCCTCCTCGCCGTAGCGTTGCTACGCCTCGTCGTCTTTCCTTGTCTGAACGCGCACAAGCGCCATGTGCGCGACCCGCTATACTTCTTCAACAGCCTTCTCGGGAGACCTCGAGTGCCCAATCGCCTAGCCCAAGAGTCCAGTCCGTACCTCCTCCAGCACGCCGAAAACCCCGTCGACTGGCACCCCTGGGGCACCGAGGCGTTCGACGAGGCCCGGCGCAGGGACGTCCCGGTGCTGCTCTCGATCGGTTACTCCGCCTGCCATTGGTGCCACGTCATGGAGCGGGAGTCCTTCGAGGACGTGACCACGGCCGAGCTCATGAACGAATCCTTCGTCAACATCAAAGTGGACCGTGAGGAGCGTCCCGACATCGACTCCGTCTACATGAAGGCCGTCCAGGCCATGACCGGACAGGGGGGATGGCCGCTCACGGCGTTCCTGACTGCGGAGGGAGAGCCCTTTTTCGGAGGGACGTACTTTCCGCCCGAGCCACGCCCTAACCTGCCTTCCTTTCAGCAGGTCCTGCGGTCGATCCGGGGCGCTTACGAGGAGCGGAGGGAGGAGATCATCCGTAATGCGGGAGAGCTGAAGGAGCTGCTGGAAAAGAGCTCGGCAGAGCGCGCGGAAGGGCCGGTCACGCAGGACGGCGAAGCCATCGCCGGTCCCGATCTGCTCGATCACTCGTTCCGCTTCCTCGCCTCACGCTTCGACTCTACGTATGGCGGGTTCGGGGGAGCACCCAAGTTCCCGCAGCCCGTCACGCTCGACTTCGCGCTCCGGGTGTATGACCGCACCGATAACGCCGAGGCGCTGGAAATGGTCACGCGAACACTCGGCGCGATGGCCCGCGGCGGGATCCACGATCACCTGGCCGGGGGCTTCCACCGATACTCGGTCGACGCCCGCTGGCTGGTTCCCCACTTCGAAAAAATGCTGTATGACAATGCCCTGCTCGCGCGCTTGTACCTGAACGCTTATCAGGCCACGGGCGACCCGGAGCTTCGGCAGGTCGCCGAAGACACACTGGACCACCTCCTGGCTGACATGTGTGCACCCGAAGGCGGATTCTACTCAGCGTTGGACGCGGATTCGGAGGGAGAAGAGGGAACGTTCTACGTCTGGACACCGTCGCAAGTACGCGAACTGCTCGACAAGGACGTGGCCGATCTCTTCATGCGCTGCTACGACGTCAGCGAGGGTGGCAACTTCGAGAACCGCAACATCCTCCACCTCCCCCACGACCTCAGCGCGGTCGCCAAACGCGAGAGTATGGACCTCGAGGCTCTTCGGGCGTTGCTCCACGACGCGAGGCATGTCCTGTTGGAGGCCCGGAAACTCCGAGAGCCGCCATTCCGCGACGAGAAAATCCTGGCGGGCTGGAACGGAATGGCGATCCGAGCGCTGGCCGAGGCGGGTGGAGCCCTGAATCAGCCCCGTTTCCGGGCGGCGGCCGTAAGGGGGCTCGATTTTCTGCTCGGGAGCATGCGGGAGGGCGGTAGGCTCCGCCGGTCCTACAAGGACGGCACGGCACGGATCGATGCCTTCCTGGAAGATTATGCCGCGGTGGGCAACGCGATTCTCACGGTGTACGAAGCGACCCTGGAACCTCGTTGGCTCGACGAGGTCGCGTGGATTACCGAGCGGGTTGTCGAACTCTTTTGGGACGACACATCAGGCGTTTTCCACGACGCGCCGAAAGATGGCGAGGCGCTGGCCGTCCGGGCCCGAGACCTCATGGACAACGCCACGCCGTCCGGAAATTCGTTGGCCGTCGAGCTCTTGATTCGCAGTGCGCACCTTTTCGGAGAGGAGCGCCATAGGGACATCGCCCACCGAGTGCTCGACAGAGAGGCGGGATTCATGGCCCGCTTCCCTTCTGCGTTCGGCCGCCTGCTCGCGGCGCTCGACCGCACTGTCGCAAACCCCGTGGAGGTCGCCATCGTGGGCGCGCGCGACGATACACGCACCATGGAGCTACTCCAAGCGGCATTGACCCCGTACCTGCCGAACCGGACCATCGCGGGCATGGCTCCGGGTGAGGACCTCCCCCACCAGCTTCCCGTACTCGAGGGTCGCGATCGCGGATCGGAGCCGGACGCCGAGCCAGTCGCTTATGTTTGCGAGCATTACGCGTGCAAGACGCCCGTCTCCGACCCGGTCGCCTTGGCGGCCCAACTTGGCGGGGCCTAGAAGGCTGTTGGAGGAGTACAGCGGGTCGCGCACATGGCGCTTGTGCGCGTTCAGACAAGGACCGACGACGAGGCGTAGCAAAGCGGGCACCGCGGCCAGAAGCCGTGGTCGCGAGGAGGAGAGACGCAGGATCAACCGCACAACCGC
>JADFNK010000106.1 GCA_022563405.1 Gemmatimonadota bacterium
TTCACAGAAAGGTCGATCGTTGCGAGCGAAAGCTTCACGGAGCTCGTGACAGCAGACATCAACCGTGAGCCGTGGGATGTCGCGCTCGGGACGATCCTCGCAGCACGTGGGCTGGTCGCCTCCAGGGGAGATGACGGGGTCATCCATGTCGATAGGCGTGCCGCCCGAGTCGGCACGGTCACCGGCGAGGTCACCCATGCGCAAAGCGGAGTCCCGGTCCCGGCGGCTCAGGTCTTCATCAGCGACCTGAGGCTGGGCGGATTGTCGCAGCGGAACGGCCGCTACTTGCTCCAGAACGTTCCTGCGGGAACCCACACGCTGAGTGTCACCCGGATGGGGTACCGAACCGTAGAGGCGCAGATTACGGTCCGTGGTGGTCAGACCATAGAGCAGGGTTTTTCCATCGCCGAGGAGGCCCTACAGCTCGACCCGATCATCGTCACAGGGACGGTGGGGGGTACAACGAGGCGGTCTATCGGGAACGCGGTCAGTGTCGTGGACCCGGCGGCGATCCCGGCCCCGGTCACATCGATGCAGCAGGTGCTCGCCGAATGGGCCCTCGGTAATCGGCCTCTCATTTACGTCGACGGCATGCTCGTCCGTAACCCCTTCTCCCACCCTGCCGACCTCGAAAACCTGGACCCGGACGACGTCGAGAGCGTGGAGGTCCTGAGTCCTGCGGCGGCGCTCGCACGGTACGGAGTGCGAGCCGCCGCCGGCTTGGTTCAGATCAGGACGAAACGTTGAGCTGGTGGCCGCGAGTCGGCGGGGGATCCTCTTGCTCGGACGGGACTATCAAGATAATCCGCAACTCGGATCCAAGGAGGCGATCATGAGACTCTCTCGTACAGGCCTGGTGGCAGTGCTGGCCATCGTAGCCGGTGGGGTAATCGGCGCTACGCTTTCGTTCAGTTTGTTAGGGTCACGCTCCAACGATGTGCCTGCCCCTGTGCGATCTGTGCTCGTGCGACCGGTGCCCGACGGACAGTCGAGGGTGTTCGATGAATGCGCCGACGACGGCGCGAACCGCCTCCTCGGTTGGGCCGACGAGTGCACCGACGTCCTCGTCGAAGCCGTCCCCGAGGACACGGATCTATCAGCGGCTCCGAGGTTCACGCCGATGACCGTCAGGCCGGAGATCCTAAACAGGGGCGAAGTCCTGCAAGCCTTGATGAGGCTGTATCCTCCCGCTCTCCGGGATGCCGGAATCGGTGGGACGGTGGAAGTTTGGTTCTTCATTTCGGAAGACGGCACGGTGCTGGACAGCAGAGTCTCTGAGCCGTCAACTCACGTCCAGTTGAACGAAGCCGCACTCGAGGTCGCGAACGTCTTCAAATTTTCTCCAGCCCTGAACCGGGAAGCAATCGTCGAGGTTTGGATTCAACTTCCGATTACTTTCGAGGTCCGATAGCGCTCCTTCTTGGTGATGATCTGGATCACCCCCGCCGATGCCCGGTTCCGTAGAGCTTGGCCGCCTCGGGACCTTTGATGATTTCGATACTCTCGATGTCCTCGGGGTTGATGTCGTCAAGAGCACTGCCCCCCGAGCCCCCCACGTTGCCATAGAAGGCCGCTGCGTTCGGGCTCCCATACTGACAACGCTCCAGTTCGGGGTTACGCTTCCGCCGCGGCCACGTAACGCGTCCGGGCAGAGACCAACGCGGAGGATGTAAGGTGAACGGAATACTGAAGATCGTAGTGATCGTCACGGGAGTGCTACTCCTGATCGGCGTGGCTGGCTGGGTGTTCACCGCTCCGTATCCAGGTAACCAGGGACTTCAGCGTACGCCCGGTGTGATAATCGGAGGGACGGATACGCCCGCCCCGAGCGATTTTAGCACCGTCAATGACGTGGGGGGCAATCTGCTGATGAAGCAGAGCGGCTTCCCGCCGTTCGTGATCTATCTTTCGTATGTGGGGACTCCCGAGGGTGTGATCACCGCCACCCGCCCGGACGGGGGATACTGGGCGCAGCGTGTGAGAGACGGGCGCACCGACGGGTGGCTGCGTATCGGTGACGCGACGTATGCGATGCGGGCGACAGAGATTCTGGGTGACGCGCGCCTGCCGATGCTCGAGCTGTACTCGGGCAAGACCGGTCTTCCGATGGACATTGCGGTGGGCGGGCCTGACCCTCTCCGTGACTGGGAGGTCTTCCTCTGGACGCCTAGGTAATGGGCTCCGGCGGCTTGCTCACCCATCGCCGCCCCCCCGCGCCAGGCCTGCCCCACCAATAGAAAAAGCGGCCACCCCCATTTCGGAGGGTGGCCGCTTTTCTCGTCAGTAGCGTCGTCGGCGTGAGGCCAAACGGAGCAGCAGGGAAGCTCGGCCGCTAGTCCCGGTCGAGTATGAGCCGCCCTTGCCGGTCGGCTCGGATCTGCTCGATTCCCTCTTCGTCCAGATGGGTGACCCCGATCCAGTTGTGTGACATCTCGTCGGCGGTACGGTCACCGATGCTGACCCACTGGTCCGGGTCGGGGTTGTACCGGTTGTTCACCGTGTTGTCGTACCACGACGTCAGGATGAGCTTGTCGCCCACCTCAAGGAGCGGCGCCACGTCATCCGCGAAGATGTGGCTGTGATGCCAGAGCGCGCTCCAGTTGGAGACCATGCCCACCATCTCGGTTCGACCGTTCTCACGGAGAATCTGAATCGATGCGGCCACGAGCCGGGTGTGACCGTGCGGCTGCCAGCTGTCGATCCGCACCGGCGTGCGGAAGGAATGGAAGCCCTGCGTCATGAGGGTCCCGTGCGGCGCGATGTCGAAGCCCCGACCGCCCTGGAGGCCGTAGAGCGACAGCGTCTGCCGATACTTCCCTTCGTAATCCTCCGGGTACAGCCAGATCCCGACCTTGACCTGTGCGCCATCGACCTGTATTCCATTCGGCCAGTAGTGGATGTCGAAGCCCACCTGCCCGTTGGCGGGTGCGGTGCGGCAAGCCCCTTCCGGTATGATCTCGCCGAGCTTACCAAGCGCGTACTCCGAGAGCCGCCCCCCGCCTCCGTCGCCGCCCCGGAAGGTGGTGTTCGCGTGGTGCGTGACGGACCGACCGTCGATGGTAACCGCCTTGGTCTCGATTGCCCGGATGCACCGTTCCTCGGTGATTCCACTGTCCACCGAGGGCTGCCACCAACGGTCCTGTCCTATTTCCGGAACATCATAGGGGGTGGAGGTAACGATCACGTCGGGCGGTCCGAACCGCTCGGCCAGAGTGAACTCGGTGGGATCGGGCCACTCGATGGGCGGGGGCAGGAGAGCGGGGTCGCCCTCTAGCATATCCGAATCCACCCACGCCACGATCGTCGCGATCTCTTCCTCGCTCATGCGAGGATCGTACTTGAGGTCCTGGATTCCCGTGTCGGTGTCGTACTGATAAGGCGGCATCTCCCGCTGCACGACCATATCCTTGATCCGCCTCGACCACCGCCGCGCATCCTGATAGGTCATGAGCGGCATCGGTCCGATGGAGCCCTCCTGGTGGCAGAGCTGACAGTTCTTCTGGAGGATCGGAGCGATGTCGGCGGTGAACGTCACTTCGACGTCGGCCGAGCTGGAGCTCGCGAACTGCACGACGTTCTGTTGCGCCACGAGCGCACCCGCGTGACCCATCCCGAGCGTCACGAGCATCGCCAGGGCACCCGACACGACGATCCGGGAAGCCCCGCGATAGATCGATACTTGCTGCATGGTCTACTCCTCAAGCGGTGTGAGACTACTCTATCACTCTAACTCTGACGTAACCGTTCGACCAGCAGCACTGGTTGCCCGGGCCGCTGTCACGGGCGGTGAAGTTGTCGATCCGGATCCGGATCACGTACTCACCCGGAGCGTCGAACGTCGCCCTGAAACTCCCCATGTTCGCGTCGTCCCCCTCGGTCGGGAGCCGAACAGACTGCCCGATGTTGACCGGGCCTTGTACCTGCGGCGCGCGGCTTCTTCCGAACCCGCGACCCCCTCCTCCGAACCCGCGACCCCCTCCTCCGGGTTGGGCTCCGGCGGCCGCTCCCGGTTGTGCTCCACCGGCACCTGCGTCGGCCTGCGCGCTATCCCCTTCCGGTGGCGGAGGCGGTCCGACCAGGGACTCGAAGGCGATCTCGCCGCCGACCGGTCCCTGCAGCTTCCACAGGGTCATGTTGACGTCTCGGAGCTCCCGCTCGCCGCGGTCGAACGCCCAGAACTCAACCTCGATGGGCTCGCCGACGGCGGTCGTGAATGTCTCAGGGCTCTCCATTCCCTCGATCCCGATCACGTCGGGACCGTCCTCGGAGAACCGAATGCGTGGCCGGAGCGATCCCCGCGCCATGGGGGTCCTGCTCAGCTCGTACGCACCCTTGATGATGAGACCAGGGGACACGAGTCTGCCGGGAACGCGGGTCGTGTATCCGTCCGTCGTGAGCGTCCACCAGACGTCGCCTTGGAAGTCCGCGGGAACCACGACCCCGAACACGCCTCGTTCACGCGGGCCGCCGAATCCTCCGTACCTCACGACCGGAAACGACGTCGGCTGGCCCCCATCGAACTCGGCCGGCTCGATGAAGTTGTCCGGGCCGAGCTCAATCTCGACCAGATCTGCATCGTTCCGGTTCATGAACCCGAACGAAAGCGTGTACGTCCCGTCCTCGTTGGGGTACCAACCGTCGAAGAACGGAGCAACGAAGTTGCCAGTCGAGTTGGGGGGCGCCAGCGGGAACTCCCGCCGCGTCCAATCCTGCGATTCAGCCGGCAGGGGCGCGAGGGCCGCCAGGGCGACGACGACACCACTGAGGGTTATGGCCAGTCTAGGCAATTCAATCCTCCTTCATGCTTCATGACGATGCCGTGCGTGCGCGTGCCACCGATCGAGCACTTGCCCGGGCCACGCGGCATCTCCGGGTCGGTCCCGTCACCGCAATACTACGGCTGCCGAACCGGCCGTGCGAATCCTTTACTTAAGACACCGGACTTGCCGGCAACGTTAGCGAGAAAGGAACCCTGGGCACAGTCCACCGTGTGCGCGTACGTTGTTGGGCCTATATGATGGGGGCACCGCTCGTCTGATGGGGGCACCGCTCCTCTCGCTTTCGGGAAGCACTCGATGTCCGATCTTACGACAAGAAAATGACGGAGGTGGTGTCATGTCACGATTGATCTTGTCCCTGGCTTTGTCGATGGTCCCGTTCAGCACGAACGCTCTCAGCCTGAACGCGCTCAGCGCCCAGACCTGTGACCCAGATGGCACCGTGAAGTTCGTGTGCGGTACCACCAACCCGGAAGACCTTTACCAGGTTCCGAGTACCCCCTGGGTGATCGCTTCCGGACGATACTCCGATTCGGAAGGCCCGATCTACGCGGTCGACACTCGTGACCACAGCACCCGGGAAATCTTTCCCGCGGGCAGATTGGCACCGCAGCACGACAGGGACACCTATCGCGCCTGCCCTGGGCCGAACACCGTGTTTCAACCACACGGACTGACCCTACGGGAAGGCAGCGGCAGCGTGCATACGCTATACGTGGTTGGCCATGGCGCGCGCGAAGCCATCGAGGTCTTTGAGCTGGATGCCAGTGGCGCCCTTCCCACTATGAAATGGATCGGTTGTATCCCTGCGCCGGAAGGCGTAAGGCGCATCAACTCCATTACGGCCTTGCCCGGCGGTTATCTCGGAGCCACCAATTTCGACCCCACCGGCGGAGAACTCTGGGAATGGCATCCCACGACTGGCTGGATCGAAGTGCCGGGCAGCCAGATGCGCGGTCCTAATGGCCTGGTTTCCTCTGATGACGGGCGATGGTTTTACATCGGCGGCTGGAGTGACCGGGCGCTGGTGCGACTGTCGCGTGGCCAAACCCCGGTCCGAGTCGATCCGATCCCTGTTGGCTTCAACGTCGACAACGTGCGCTGGGGACCCGATGGCAAGGTGATCGTCGCCGGTCACGTGACTCGTTGTGCAGGGTCCGACCCCTGTGAGCTGGCCGCCGCTCGCGTCGCCGAGGTCGATCCGATTACGTTTGCTGTCCGGCAGTTGGTCGACTACGAGGGCAATGATTTTTTCAGGCTGGGAACCGTGGCGATCGCCGTAGGTGACGAGATCTGGATTGGTGGCATCAACGGCAGCTATGGAATCGCCCGCTTTCCACGGTAAGCAGGTCGAGTCGATACGGGAGTGAATCCAAGACCATGACAATCTCAAGTCAGGACGCACGAGACTGGAAGAGCAAACCAGGGGATTGGCTCGGGGCGCGGTGGCGGTGGTTGGTCGTCGCGGTCCTGTTGTTATTTGCGTTCAACAATTTCGTGGGTTTGGTCGTCGGTTCCCTGGGATTGCTCGCTTTCGCCAACCGTATCGCCGGTCGTGTCCTGGGCGCTCGGAGATTGCTTCAACAGGTCCAACAGATCGTGAGCGATCCCGATGATCGTGGAGAAGAGGAGTAAGAGCGAAGATCGAGGAGCTGGGCGGCCAGGCCATCGGGGAGCTGGGCGGTCAAGCCGTTAGAGCGTGTAGCCCTCCTCCCGAAAATGCCCATCGAAGGCGAACGCTCGATCGACCCGGTTCGCTCGCATGAGGACGAAGGAGGTGGCGTCCACAAGACTCAGCTTCCTGGTGTCTCTGAGCAACAGCTCGTCGAGCGCACGCTCATGCGCCACTTCGTCCACCCAGAGCACCTCTAGCAGAGGCGCAAACGCTTCGCGA
Organism: Gemmatimonadota bacterium; assembly: GCA_022563405.1. Classification (GTDB taxonomy): domain Bacteria; phylum Gemmatimonadota; class Gemmatimonadetes; order Longimicrobiales; family Gaopeijiaceae; genus UBA822. The sequence goes on from JADFNK010000106.1 coordinate 6,673, forward strand.
AAAACTCGTACTGCTCCGATTCCAATACGGCTCTGGAGGAGCGCATACGTCTCGACGAGTACATAGGAGCTGGTGACCAGGGACGCCCGCTCCGCTCGGAGTCTCCCGAATCCTTCCTTCGCCTTCTCGTGGGCTTCGTCAGAACCGACTACGAGCGCGAGCAGCGCCGAAGTATCGACGAAGACGCGGCTCATTCGAAGGATGTGGCCAGATAGTCGTCGTGTTTTCGGGCCAGGTCGTGGGCGCCGGACCCATCCTCGAATTGCCCGACTACGGCCTCGGCCCGCGAGTAAAGGGCCGACCGATCAGGTTCGCCCGACTCCAGGACCTGGTCCAAGCACCTGCGAATCACCTCGGCCATGGACACGCCCTGCTCTTCGGCGAGACGCCGGACGCGGCGGGCCTGGCCCTCCGTCAACTGAATCTGAGTACGTACCATGCACTAATGTAAGCACAGCATTACATCACATCAACTCGACAAACCCTCGGTTGGCAGGTATTCTCAAGCCTCACCCAAGGGTTACAAGGACCGGTGGGTGCCCGAGTGACCAAGGAGGGGGTATGCGACGAGTGATGGTGTGCGTGGCGGTGGTGGCTCTGATCGCGGCTGCCTGTTCGACCACCGAGATTCCCCAAGTCGTCGTTCTGCCTGACTACGCGGCGCAGGTCGCCGAACTGCCTCCACCGCCCAACGACCGATCGCTGCCCGACGTCTCGCCCGACGGCCCAGTGGGCGCCTACGGGTTCAGCCGCTACGTGTACCAGCGCCAGGGCGATGAGATCGTGGCGACCCTCATCGAGGGGCCTATGGGCCACCAGGTGCGCTGCCAGCAGCTCGCCCAGGAGTGCTCGTATGTCGAGCTCCGGGCGATCTACGACGCGGGCGGAGAGATCCCCGACTACCTCGAGATGGACCGCAACACATTAGGTGAGTTACTCGGCCAGCTCGCTCGGGTCGAAGCCGCCGTCCTGCAGTACGAGACACTCGACGACGCCTGCGCGGCGGGCCTGTCGATCTCCTCCGCCCAGACTTCCAATATGGGCATCCATGTGACCGATCCCGGGGCCGGCTTCGCGTTCAACCCCGATCGCCCCCAGATGATTCTGTTCGCCAAAGAGGGTGGTGAACGGATCCCGAGGCTCGACATCGGACACTGCGACGGCGACACGTTCGTGGGCGAAGAGGGCTTCCAGCCCGTCGGCGCGGTGTTCAACATTCAGCTCAGCGAGGACCATCCCGACGCCTTCGCGGGCCAGCTCGACAACTGGCACGTGCACCACAACACCTGCGCCGGCGGCACCATAGAGAACGCGAACGCTGTCAATCGTGAGGCCGAGGTGACCGCCGCGAGCGCGTCGCCGGAGGAGTGCCGGGCGGGCGGTGGTCAATTCATACCGGTGATTCCGAGCTGGATGATGCACGCCTACGTCGTGCCCGAATTCGATCCGCAGGGTGGGGTGTTCTCGATGTTCAACGCCAGCATCTGGCCCCTCGTCTCCTCGCCGGAACGGCTGCGCGAGATCCGCACCGTCGGCGACGACGATGCGGTGGCTGCACCGATCATCAACTTCAGCTTCGGCGACATCGAGGCCAAGGTGGGCGAGACCATCCGCTTCGGCAACGCCGACGGAGTGCCACACACGGTGACAGCCGGATCGCCGATCAATCCCCGCCCCGACCAGTTCGACAGCGGTTTGCTGGGCACGGGCGGCACGTTCGACGTCTCGTTCGACCAGCCGGGCCGGTACCAGATCTTCTGCGTCCTGCACCCCGAGATGCAAGCGACGGTGGTGATCAACTAACGACCCTTCATCACCTTCGAGGACCCCTCATCACCTTCGATGTTACCCGGGTTACGGGGCCCCGTAGACCGGGAGGAGCCGAGTGGCCGTAACACGGCGTGAGTTCATTGCCGGCGCGGGCGCGGCACTTGCGGCGGCCGGCCCGTTGACTGGGTTGCCCGCGATTGTCCAAGCCAGACCGCTCAAGGTCGGAGTCTTCGTCAGCGAGGTGGATGCACAGGGGGTGGATGAGCTGGCCGAGCCGTACGTCTCACAGATGCGGCTCGGTCTCGAGCTTGCGGCCTCCGAGATCAACGGGATGGGCGGCCTACTCGGGAGGCCCGTGGAGCTCATCTACCGCGATGACGGGGGGAGCCCGCCGTCCCAGTCCGCTGTGACGGCACTCGTCACCGAAGAGGGCTGCGAGGCCATCGTCAGCGGCTTCCTCATGGCCTCCCCGCGGGTGATCACCCTCCGCATCAACGCGTTGGACGCGCCGGTCCCGGTGCTCCATGGCCTGTGGACCGACGGCTCCTATTGTGGCCCGATCACAAAACACTTTGGCCCGACGGCGAGGCAGATCGTCCCGGCGATCCGTGCCTATCTGGGCGATCTGGACGATGGCTTTCGAGCTCGGCCGTTCTCGATTTCCAACTGGACCCCGTCGGGCCGCAGGGTCTCGGAGTATCTGTACGGTGCGCTGGGTGGCGCCCACACGGGCGATGCGTTGGTCACGACTCCGGTGTTGGGAAACCATCCCGGCGAATACCGCGCGGTGATGCGGTGGGCTCATGAGGTGGAGTCCAACATCATCTGGAACGCGGATCCACGACCCTACGCGGTCAACGCGGTCAATCAGGCCGTCGAGCTCGGGATCGCGGAGGGCAAGATCTTTGCGCATCTCGACTTCAGCGAATGGCAGGCGTCACAGCTCGTGCCTGGCGCCTCGATCATCACATGTGTCCCGTTCGTCGCCAGCGATCCCAGCCCGGCTGTCCAGGACTTCGTCGCACGCGCCAATGCGATGCCGGGCGGCGAGCTCGTCACACACGTCGCCTTTACCCACTACAACTCGTTGATGGCGCTGAAGGCGGCGATGGAGCGGTCCGGAGAGGCGAGCGCGGAAGCGGGGCTTGCCGGCCTCGCCGGTCTGACGATCGAGACCGCGACGGGTCCGCTCACCTTGGATGGTGCCGGCTATCCGACCATGCCACTGTTCGTGGCCACCGCGGAGGGCGGCGGACCGCTGCAGGTGGTCCGGAAGATCGATCAGATCGAGTCCGGGGCGACCTGTTAGCCGGTACTACTTTGCTTTACTGGAGCCTCAGATTTGCCCTACTAGTGGACTGTAACTCATGAAGTGTGGACACGGATGCGGTTCTTGGAGTTGCGGTAGGTCCAGTTAAAGGGTCGGCAGTCGCGGTTATGGAGCCGGATGTAGCTCATGAGTTTTCTACGTAGGTCGGTTGTTGAGGTAAAGACGCCCCGGGTGATGAGGTCACGTTGGATCTTGCCGAACCAGATTTCGACTTGATTGAGCCAGGAGCTGTAGGTGGGCGTGTAGTGGATATGGACCGAGGGCCGCGCTGCGAGCCACGCCTTTACGGCCTTGGTCTTATGAGCCGAGAGGTTGTCGCAGATGATGTGAATCTCTCGGTCGGCCGGTTGCGTGGCGACGATCTTGTCGAGGAAGGTGATGAAAGCGTCACTCGTATGACGCTGGGCGGTCATACCTTCGACGTGACCTGTGTGGACCTCGAGCGCTGCGTAGAGGGAGAGAGTGCCGTGGCGGACGTACTCGAAGCCGTGCCTCTCTGCCCGCCCAGGCGAGAGGGGCAGGATCGGGAGTTTACGGTCCAGGGCTTGGATGGCGGTCTTCTCGTCGACACAGAACACTGCTGCATGGGCCGGGGGATCGAGATAGAGGCCGATGATGTCGGCAGCCTTCTCTTCGAAGTCGGGGTCGGGACTCGCGCAGTATCGTCCGAGGCGATGAGGCTGGATACCCGCTCGATTCCACACTCGAGCAATCGTCATGTGGCTGTAACCGAGCTTCTTGGCCAGACGTCGGGTCGTCCAGTGCGTCAGAGGCTTCGGGGGCCGCCGTTGGGTTGCGGCCAGGATCCTGGCCTCATCCTTCGCCGTGATACCATCACCGCGCCCGGACTTGAGCCCATCACTGAGGCCCGCGATCCCGCGCTCACGGAATCGTTTGCGCCACCGCGTCAGCGTAGTCGAGGACGTGCCGAATCGCTCTATCAAGATGCTGTAGGGCACCCCTTCGGCCATTGCCAATATCATCTGCGAGCGCTGCACGATGGCAGCCTTCGCAGTCCTGCTGCGACTAATCTTGGTAAGCTCTATCCGATCATCATCGGGGAGCTCAAGCTCGTAGGGCGAAGTAAACATGAGAGAATATACTACACTCCCCATGTCAATGCTATATCAGTTACACTGCACTAGAGCCTCAGAAGACCGTATTCTGTACGCGAACCGTAACCTCCACATCCGCATACAGTCCGCCGTCGTCGGCACGACCCCGGAGCACGTAAGTCCCCGGCTCGGAAAACGTGACCTGGCTCACCCACCGTCCGTCCTCCGGAGCCTCCGGGACGGTCCAGGAGACCGTCCAGGGCGAATTGGCGAAGGGCCGTGTGTCCTCCCACGTCTTGATTTGGGGAGGGTCGAACTCCACGGCTGCGCCG
>JADFNK010000015.1 GCA_022563405.1 Gemmatimonadota bacterium
GGACCGGTCGGTGCTCCGTGGAGCACGGAGCGAGACCGGGCGCGGTGTCTCGGAGATCCTGAGTACCGGCGGTGCGGTGAGGGGGGTGCGCCTCGAGGACGGCGAAGTCCTGGACGCGGAAGCGGTGGTCCTCGCGACGGGATCCTACAGCGGGAGCCTGACGAGTCGATTCGGGCTCCGCCTTCCGGTACGAGCGGGGAAGGGTTATCACCGGGATCTGGAGATCGAGGGTGCCGGCTCACGCGTAGATGCTGGCTCACGCCTACTGGATATCGCATGTGTTCTTGCCGAGACGTCCGTGTTTTGCACGCCCATGGCGGGATTCACGCGGTTGGCCGGCACCCTCGAGTTTTCGGGGGTCAACCACGAGCTGCGACCGCGGCGCCTGGAACAGCTGAGTGTCGCGGCGGAGGAATATCTGGACGGTGTTCGGGGGGCCGTGATCCGCTCGGAATGGTGTGGGCTCAGACCCTGCACTCCGGACGGGATTCCGTACGTGGGTCCGGTCCCGGGGCAGTCCGGGCTCTTTGTGGCTACCGGACACGCCATGCTCGGGCTTACACTAGGCCCGGTGACCGGAAAATTGATCGAGGGGTATGTGTTGGAGGGACGTACGTCACTCCCCGCGGATGCCCTCGGACTCGAACGGCTGAAGTGAATGGCTCGCTCGATTTCGTTTAGAAGAGCAGTACCCCTCTACACAGGAGATATGAGCGTCACATGACCCCTTGGGTGAAGCGGCTTTTGGTGACGAATGTGATCGTGTTCCTGGTCGTGCGGCCGGGAACGCTCCTGTACGCCCTCCTGACTCTGTTCCCCCCCGCCGTCGTGGGGCTCGACCAGGTTGCCGTCCTGGGATACAACGGCGTTTACATCCCGGATATGCCGTTCAGGCCTTGGACGCTCTTCACGTACATGTTCTTGCACGCGGGGTTCATGCACCTGCTCTTCAACATGATCGGACTTTTCTTCTTCGGGCCGCGCCTCGAAGCACGGTTGGGGTCGAAAGGATTCTTGGGGCTCTATTTCCTGAGCGGTTTGGGCGGCGCGGCCTTTTCATTCATCAACTTCGGTGCTCCCGTCGTGGGCGCGTCGGCGGCGGTCTACGGCATCGTCATCGGCTTCGCCATGTATTGGCCCCGCGAGTTGATCTACATCTACGGGGTGGTGCCGGTGCAAGCTCGTTGGCTCGCAGCCTTCGTGGTGGCCGTCAGCTTGTACAGCGGGTTCTCGGGATCGGCTGACGGCACGGCACACTTCGCCCACCTGGGCGGGCTCGCGGTGGGTGCAGGATACCTTCGTTTGCGTGACCGGCACTTGGGCAAGGATCTGCGGGAGTTCCGGCGTAAGGTCAACCATACCGCGTCGATGGAGGGATCGGAGCGTGACGCTCGGAGGCGATGGGCCTCCATAAACTTGTCGTCGATGCACGACCTCAACCGCAACGAAGTCGAGGAACTGTTGGCCCGGGTCGATCGGAACGGGATACGCGCACTCTCTCTGGAGGACCGCCAGTTCCTCGATCGCATGTCGGGGGGATAAGCGATCCCGTCCGGGCTCATCGCCGTCGTCGGTTGGTTGTGGCCCGGCGCAATCCTGTTCCTCACCGGGGTCTGGTTCGCAGCCGCGTGGGGGAACGCCGAGTGGTTCTCCCAGGCGGTCCCCTACTACGCTCCGGTGGTCTTCGGCATCGGCCTCTTGCTAGCGTGGCGCTTCGGCCGAAGTCGTGTGAGTGCGGTGTTGGTCGGCCTTGCCCTGCTGAATTATCTCCCCGGGTCGGAGTTGGGAGGGGCGACGGCCGGCTCTCCCTGGGAGGCGGGCGGCATCATTCTGCTCGTCCTGATCGGGGCGCTGAGCGTACTCAAGGACCATGGCGTGTTTTCCCGGTTTGGGATCGTACAACCACTGATCGTGGCCGCCGGTGTGTCGGCGAGTTGGGCTCTCATCCGGAGCGGTCGGTCTTGGGTGCCGTCGTGGGCGTGGCAGCCCATCCTGCCCGGCGGATTGGCTCCGTGGTCGGGGCTTTCCGACGCCACGGTTCTCGCTGGAATCGCCTCCCTCGCGTTGACCCTGGCGATGGGCTCTCGGCGCGACCATCCGATGGAGAAGGGGCTCTTCTGGGTGCTCGTCGCGACCCTTGTGGCGGTGGCCCAGGGTGCCGGGTCGGACGGTTCGACCTTCTACCTGATGGTGGCCGGTCTGATTCTGCACGTCGTGGTTCTCGAGACCTCCCACGCCATGGCTTTCCGGGACGAGTTGACCGGACTACCGGCACGCCGGTCGCTGTGGCGGGAGCTCGACTCGGCCGGGCGGCTCTATGCCGTGGGCATGGTGGACATCGACCACTTCAAGAAGTTCAACGACGAGCACGGGCATGACATCGGTGACCAGGTGCTACGCTTGGTCGGATCTTGTTTGGGTAGGGTGACCGGTGGCGGCAAGGCGTTCCGGTACGGCGGCGAGGAATTCGCGATCGTGTTTCCAGGGAAGGACAGGGACCATGCCTACGGTCATCTGGAGGTGCTACGCAAGACGATCGAGGAGAGCGAGTTCACCGTGAGGCGGCTGGTTAGGCGACGCCGGCAGTCCAAGGCTACCAAAACAAAGAAGACGACGACGAGAAGGAAGCAGCCAACGGTGAAGCTCTCCGTAACCGTGAGTATCGGAGTCGCCGAGCGCAGCAAACAAAACCCGACGGATGAGGCGGTGGTCAAGGCGGCGGATCGAGCTCTTTTCCGAGCAAAAAAGAAAGGCCGGAACCGCGTAGCGAGGTAGCGCTAGACCAGGCGCTTGTAGTCGGCCAGGTGGCGGAGTGCCTCTTTGCTCAGGCCCCTTTCCTCGTAGAGGCGAGAAAGGTTGAAATGGGCCGAAGCGGTGTCCGGCTCGAAGCGAAGGGCTCTCTGGTAGGCCTCTATCGCATCTCCCACTCTGTCGAGATCCTCGAGCGCCACGCCCAGATTGAACCTCAGGGGTTTCAGCCTCGCACTTCCCGACGTAAAACCGGTGTGTCGGGTTTTCACGGCGGCTCTGCTGTCCGTCGTCGGGTACCTCGTGTCCGACATCGAGGTCGAGGACAGCACGGCGGCTGTGGTCGGCGCACTCGTGCTCGGGCTCGCCAATGCGTTCATCCGTCCCCTACTGGTCCTGCTGACCCTCCCCATCACGTTCTTGACGCTCGGGTTGTTTATCTGGGTCGTGAACGCGTTCATGCTCAAGCTCACCGCTGAGTTTGTGCCTGGCTTCAGGGTGGACGGTTTCAGGGCGGCGATGGCTGGCAGCTTGCTGCTGGGAGTTCTCAACTTCGCCGTTGCGGCTCTGTTCGGGTTGTAGGAGGCCATCGTAGGAGCCCAGCGGGACCAGCGGGTAGCGACGGCGGGTAGCGCAGCGTTCCAGGAAGTTGGTGCGCTAAAGGATGGTCCCCGACGCTAAAGGATGGTCCCCGCCAGCGCCTTCACCAGCCGGTACAGGAACTCCTGGCCCTCGTAGAACGACTCGATGAGGATGCGCTCGTCCTGGCCATGAGCGCGGACGTCGTCCACGTCCATGAAGATTCCGGAGACACCATACGTCGGGATTCCTGCCCGTCTCAGGTAGAGCCCGTCCGTCGCGAACGTGCTCATGACCGGGACGACCGGTACGCCCGGCCACATCTCCTCGGTGATCCGCTCGATGGGCCCCATCACGTCGGGGGTGAGGGGTGATGGCGGGCTGGGGTTGGGTTGCCCGGAGGCTGTAACCTCCACTCGGGGGCCCGCGAGCTCTCGAAGCGTAAGGAGAACCTGAGCGGGGTTGTGGTTCGGGAGTATGCGGCAGTTGACCAAAGCTTCGGCGGTCTGGGGTAACGCGTTGTTGGCGTGTCCCCCGCTCAGGCGCGTGGCCACGCAGGTGGTCCTGAGCCGAGCATTCAGGTGTGGGAACGCCCGTAGTCGACCCACCGCCCTCTCATTCTCCGGGTTCTCCAGGACGGACCGGATGTCTTCCGCGATGGATCCACCCTCCACAGCAGCCGTTCCCCGGAAATAGGCCTCGGTGACCTCGTTCAACATGACCGGAAAATCGTACTGGCTGATGCGCGTGAGTACGGTCGCCAGCTCATAGATGGCGTTGTCGTCGCGTGGGAGTGAGCTGTGACCACCGCGGTTGGTGGCCCGCAGGTTGAAGTTCTGGTACACCTTTTCACTGGCCTGGACGGAGTTCAATTGACGTACGCCGTCCTTCAGGGCTCCGTCGCCTCCTTCGTTGAGCGCATACTCCGCGTCGATCAGGTCCCGGCGGTTTGCCAGGAGCCATCGCACGCCGTTGGCCGGGCCGCCCTCTTCGTCGGCGGTGAGGGCCACGATGATGTCACGGTCCGGCACGAACCCTTCTTCTTTGTACCGGATGAGGTTGGCCATGTAGATGGCCGCATCGTCCTTGTTGTCCGTGACGCCCCGTCCGTAGTAGTAGCCGTTGCGTTCAGTGAACGTCCACGGGTCGAGGGTCCAGTCGGAGCGGAGGGCCTCTACGACATCGAGGTGCGCCAGAAGCAGGATCGGCGCTCGACCCGTATCCCGGCCGCGGAGCCTGGCGACCAAGTTCAACTTCCGGTCGTTTGGGCCGACGATCTGCACGTCCTCTTCAGGGAACCCGGCGGCGAGAAGGCGACGCGCCATCGCCTCTACGGCAAGGGCCGTCCCCTCGGATTCGGTCGTATTGATCTCGATGAGTTCCTGGAACAGATCGCGAGCCAACTCTTGATGGGGCTCGAGGCGGAGCTCTTGGCTCACGACGCTCGCCGCGGTCAGCGTGAGTACCGCCGCCGAGCCCGTCAGGCCACGCCCGATCCTCCTTACCCAGGTAGACCTCATCCAGGTAGACCTTGTCCAGACAGACGCTATCCAGATCGACATCGGCATCCCTCCGTTACGAGGACGGGTGGTGCGAAAGTCGGTGCTGCCGTCATGGCGTGAGACCGTCGATCCAGGTTCGAGTCGCATCCGCGAGTTCGTCTTGAACGTCGTCATCTGTGCGGCCCGACCTCTTCAGCACGTGAAAACCGTGATCCGCTCCTTCGACCAGGTGCAGCGTAGCGCCTTGCGCGAGACCTTGGCAAACGGGCTCGAGCAGATCGAGCCGGGCCAGCTTGTCCCGAGTCCCTTGCAGAAAGAGCAGCGGAACGCCGGCTTCCTTCAAGTGCTCACTCCGTTCGACACCCGGCTTCTGGGCCGGATGGAGGGGAAAGCCGAAGAAGACGATGCCTCGGACATCCGTGAGAGGCCCCTTCGCCGCGGCCAGGGACGTCATCCGGCCGCCCATCGACTTCCCCCCCGCGAAAAGGGGGAGCCCGTCCGAAAGCGTAGCGGCGGCGGACACCGCCGAGCGCACGGTCTTCAAGAGAATGGGCTGAAAATCGGGGCGCCGGCGACCCTCCTCCGTGTACGGGAACTGGTACCGGAACGTGGCGATACGCCGAGTGGCCAAGCGACCTGCCAGAATTTCCATGAAAACATGCCGCATCCCCGCGCCGGCCCCGTGCCCCAGAACCAGGAGGCAATCGGCGTCGGACGGGCACGTGAGCAGGGCCGAGACGATGCCCGAGCGCTCCGTCGCCTCGAAACTGTGCTCGGTCGGCTCGACCTCGAAGTGGGTCATCTCGCGAAATCTCGGTTGCGGCGGGTCGAGGGCGACCAATTGGGTGGGTATACGCTGCTGCCGCAAGGCTGTGGGAGACTGTGGGAGACCCTTGGGGCCACCTCGGAGGCCCCCGTGTGCATCCCCGGGGTGGCACGCGTAAGTTCGATCGGCCAGTCATCTCGTTCCGGAGGATCACCATGCTTCGAGGAATCGCCGCTGTCACCCTGTCCCTTACCGTCGTCGCTTGCCAACCGCCCATATCGGAGGCCGACGCCGCGCAACCTGCGATTCAGCAGGTCGCGGCTCCCGAGTATCTGAACCCCAGCGCTCGTTTGCCGTTCTCCGAAGGGGTTCGACACGGAGATCTGCTCTTCCTGTCCGGAAAACTCGGACTCGGCGGGGACCGTGGGATTCAACCCGAAACACGGGGTGCTCTGGAGTCCATCCAGGATGCGCTCGAACGGTTCGGATCCTCGATGGACCGGGTCCTGAAGTGCACCGTTTTCCTGGCCGATATGGCTGAGTGGTCTGCCATGAACGAGGTCTACACGGAGTTCTTTCCTGAGAACAAGCCGGCTCGAACCGCCGTCGGAGCTTCTGGACTGTCGGGAAATGGACGCGTGGAAATCGAGTGTATTGCGGCGGCGTGAACATTACTGGTCGTGACTCGTGACTGAAGAATCGCGTGAGATAGTGGCTGAAAGTTCGCCCGAGATCGTGACCCTCGGTGGGGGCTGTTACTGGTGCCTGGAGGCGGTCTTCGAGTTGCTCGAAGGCGTCGAGAGCGTGGTGTCGGGCGCCTCGGGCGGGCCCGAGCCTGATCCGACGTACGAGCAACTTTGCTCGGGCCGCACGGGTCACGCCGAGGTGGTTCAGCTTCGGGTGGACCCGTCGGTCACGAGCTTCCAGGAGATCCTCGAGGTCTTCTTCGCCACGCACGACCCCACGACTCTGAATCGTCAGGGGGCCGATGTAGGCCCTCAGTACCGTTCGGCGATCTATTACCACTCGCCGGAGCAAAAAAAAATCGCAGAGTCGATGATCGCAGCTTTGACCACAGAGGGGGTTTGGGCCGATCCGATCGTCACGGAGGTGGCACCCTTCGACGTGTTCTATCCGGCCGAGCCGGAGCATCAGGAATATTTTCGCAGGAACGGGAATCAGCCCTACTGTCAGATCGTGATCAACCCCAAAGTCGCCAAGCTCAGGCAGAAGTTCGCCCACAAGCTGAAGAGCCCAAGCTGAGGAACCGAAGCTGAGGATCCGATGACCGTTACACTCGTCACAGGGACCAGCACCGGTATTGGTGCCGCGACCGCCCTTCACCTAGCGCGGGAGGGCCATACGGTCTACGCCTCCATGCGTAGGCCCGATGTTTCCGGCGACGTGCTCCGGGGTGCTGCGGAAGACGAGCGGCTGAACCTCGAGGTCATCAAGCTGGACGTCGACGACTCCGCGTCGGTGGCCTCCGCGGTGGGCAGCGTCATCGAAAATTCCGGCCGGATCGACGTGCTCGTGAACAATGCCGGCGTCCTGAAGCTCACGAGCGTCGAGGAGGTTTCCCTCGAGGAGGCCAAGGCCGTCTTCGAGACCAACGTCTTCGGAGCGCTACGTATGATGCAGGCCGTACTTCCGGGGATGAGGGAGCGGGAAAGCGGCACGATCGTGAACATCTCGTCCGTCGCGGGGCTCCTCGTGAGCGCGGGCCACGGGATCTACGCCGCGACCAAGTACGCCCTGGAGGCTCTGAGCGAGGCGGTCGCCATCGAAACGAGGCGACTCGGGATACGAGTCATCGTGATCGAGCCGGGGTTCATCTCGACGCCGATCCTGGACAAGGGTATTGCCGTCGAGGTGGGCGAAGGGCCGTACGCCCCTCATCTGAGAAGGATGCAGGTGTTATACAAGAACGCTCGCGGAGGAGCCGATCCGCCGAGCGCCGTGGCCGAGGTCATTGCCGACGCGCTCGACGATCCGACTCCACGCTTTCGTTACGTCGCGGGGAAGGACGCTGCGACCGTCCTCAGTGGCCGGGCACGAATGACGGACGAGGAGTGGATCGACATGGGACGGGAGATGACGGATGAGGAGTACTTCGCCGAGAGCGGGCGGAGATTTGCCTCGGACGGGGGCGCGGAGACCGAATAGGCGGCGGATCGTCACCGGGAGGTGGCGAGATGGTCATCGGGAGGTGGCGAGATGGTCACCGGGTTCCGTACTTGAGGAAAAGGACCGGTACCACAACCATGTTCAGCGCCAGGGATGTGAGGATCCCGCCCAATACGACCACTGCCATCGGGCTCTGAATCTCGTTTCCGGGCTCCCCTCCGGCGAGCGCCAAAGGCAGGAGGGCCAGGCCCGCAGTCAGCGCCGTCATCATGACCGGGTTCAGCCGTTCCATCGAGCCTTGGATCACGGCCTGGCGGAGTTCCGCTCCCTCGCGGAGCAGGTGGTTGTAGTGGCTCACCATCAGGATTCCGTTCCGGACGGCGATCCCGAAGAGGGTGATGAAGCCTACCAGCGTCGCGACATTGAGCACGCCGCCGGTGAGCCATACGGCGAGTATCCCACCCACCAGGGCGAGTGGCAGATTCACCATGACGAGGAGGACCTGGCGTATGGAGCCGAACTCGACGAAGAGGAGCAGGAAGATGGCAGCCAGGGAGAGCAGGCTCATGAGCCCAATGGTGCGCGTGGCGTCGCCTGCGGCTTCGAACTGGCCACCGTACTCGACATAGTAGCCCGGGGGCAGATCGACCTCTGCCTCCACTCGCTCCTGAATGTCTTCCACCACGCTCCCCACGTCCCGGCCCGCAACGTTCGACTGGACCACAATCTTCCGCTGAACGTTCTCACGGGAGATGGCGTTGGGGCCCAAGTCAAAACGAACGTCGGCCAGCGTCGTCAGTGTGACGAACGATCCAACGGGTGTGCTGATCCGCGCGTTGCGCACGGCCTCGAGGCTCCCCCTGTACTCTGGGGCGAAGCGGACCACGAGATCGAAAGCCCGCTGCCCCTCTAAGACCTGAGAGACCACTTCTCCGGCAAACGCAACGTCAACCGCCTCGGCCAGATGCGCGGGCGTAACGCCGAAGCGCGCCATGGCAAGTCGGTTCATCTCGACCCGGATCTGGGGGACATCTGCCTGCTGCTCCATAGCGACATCCACCGTGCCCTCGACTCCCTCAGCTATGGACTCGATCTGCCTGGCCAGCCGTCGAAGCTCATACAGGTCAGGCCCAAAGATTTTCACCGCGATGCTGGCCCGTGTCCCCGACAGCATGTGGTCGATCCGATGGCCGATGGGCTGGCCAATCGTGATCTGGGTTCCTGGTACGGCAGCCAAGCTTTCGCGGAGCTCCTCCAGCAGGGTGTCGTAATCATAGTCGGCCAAGTCGAGGCGCGCGTCGATCTCGGCGGCGTTGACCCCCTGCGCGTGCTCATCGAGTTCGGCTCGGCCCGTTCGGCGAGCCGTCTCCACAACTGCGGGATGGGCAAGGAGGATCTGCTCGATCCTCCGGCCGAGGGCGTCGGATTCGTCAAGAGATGTGCCCGGAATCGTGAGGGCGCTGATCACCAGCGAGCCCTCCTGGAATTCCGGTAGAAAGGAGCGACCCAGAAACGGAAGAACCGCCAACGACGCCATCGCGAGTCCAGCGGCGCATGTCATCACGAGCCCTGGATGTCGGAGTACAGGATCTAGCGTCGCTGCGTAGGCACGCTTCAGCGTTCGTACAATCCAGGTTTCCTCTTCCTTTTCGATGGCCTTCGAGCGCGACAGGAGATAAGCGGAGAGGGCCGGGGTGACGGTGAGCGCCACCACCAGAGAAGCCAGGATCGAGACGATGTAGGCCAGTCCAAGGGGCCGCAGCATGCGACCCTCTACCCCCGAAAGGAAGAGGATCGGCACGAACACCACGATGATGATCAGCGTGGCGATGACAATGCTGCTCAGAATCTCCTTCGACGCTTCAAAAACCACGGTGTCGACCGGCCTGCGCCCCTCTTCAGGCATGACGCGATTCTCTTTCAGGCGCCGGAAGACGTTCTCGACCACGATGACCGCGTCGTCCACGAGTGCCCCGATCGCAATGGCCATACCGCCCAGGGTCATGGTGTTGATGGTGATATCCAGCAAATTCAGCGCAAACACCGAGGTGATCAGCGCCAGTGGGATGGCCACCACCGAAATGAACGTGGTTCGGAAGCTCCAGAGGAACAGGAAGAGAATGAGCACAACCAGGATCGATCCGTCGCGGAGCGCCCCCATGACGTTTCCCACCGCGGTCTCAATGAAGGTGGACTGCCGGAAAATGCCCCTGTTAATCTCCATTCCGGACGGGAGGCTCTGCTCGATGTTGGCCAGTTCCTGATCGATTCTTTCCGTGAGATCCAGCGTGTTCGTGTTCGGTTGCTTTTGAATCGTGAGGATGACGGCCCGGCTGGCATTGGCGGACCCTTCACCCAGGCGGGTGGCAGGCCCAATCCTCACCTCGGCCACGTCGCCAATAGTGACGGGCGTGCCTTCCCGTACGGCTAGCACGGTCTGCGCGATGTCGTCGAGGTTCTGAACACGCCCGGTCGCACGGATGAGGTATTCCTGTCCCCGGTCCATGAATACGCCGCCGGAGGCGTTCACGTTGGACCCTTCGGCCGCCCGCAGTACGTCTTCGAGCGTCACGTCGAAGGCCTCCAGCCGCGCAGGGTCGACCAGAACCTGGTACTGCTTCACCTCGCCGCCCAGGGGAACTACCTGCGCCACTCCCGGAACCGCGAGAAGACGCCGGCGGATCGTCCAGTCGGCCACCGAACGCATGTCCATAGGGGATACGGACGAGTCCCCTGTCACCGCGATAAGCATGATCTCGCCCATGATGGACGAGATCGGGGCCAGCGTGGGGTTCCCCACCCCATCCGGGAGGCCCGACGCGACGAGCTGAAGTTTCTCGTTTACGATCTGACGGGCCCGGAAGATGTCGGTACCCCAGTCGAATTCCACCCAGACAATGCTGATCCCTTGTGAAGTGGCGGAGCGGACCCGGCGCACCCCGGTGGCGCCGTTCACCGCCGTCTCGATCGGGAAAGTGACGAGCGTCTCCACCTCCTCGGGCGCCATCCCGTGGGCTTCCGTAAGGACGGTTACCGTGGGGGCCGTAAGATCCGGGAAAACGTCCACCGGCATACGGAGAGCAGTGATGGTTCCGGTCACCAGAAGGAGGCCGGCCGCCACCGACACGAGGAAGCGATTGTCGATGGACCAACCGATCATACGGTTTAGCATCGTCGTCCCCTCAGTGGGCGTGGCCGCCGGCGAAGTCACCGCCAGACAGTGAGGCGAGCCGGACCTGATAGGCACCTACGGTCACCACCATCTCACCGAGGGTGAGCCCTGCCAGCACTTGCGTTCGAGTGCCGTCACGTTCCCCGAGCGTGAGAATCCGGCGTGCGAAGGTCTCGCCGCCCGTCTGCACGTACGCCACCGGGGTCCCATTGTCATCCAAGATGGCTTGGTTGGGGACGGCGATGCCCTTCACCGTGCCGCCGATTGGTACGGTCGCCTGGGCCAGCTGGCCGAAGGCGAAGAGCCCCCCAGCCTCAGCCACCTCGAAGACCACGGGCACGGTCCGCGTCTGAGGGTTCAGGACGGCTCCCACCGACAGGAGTCGGGACGTGTGGAAGACGACGTCTGAGTCCTCTGTTGTGAACGTAGCTCCACTAGAGTTGGCGACTTTCGTTGCCGTCGCGGCAGACATCTGGACCCGGAGCCACGCCGTAGCGGGATCAACGATCGTGAAGAGCGGCTCGCCTGCCTCAACACGCCCACCAGGCAGGAAGCTTCGCCGAGCGATCACCCCAGAGATGGGGGCGCGTAGACTCAGTTGGTAGACGCCGCCCGTCACCCCACCTATGGCGTCCAGTTCGGCTCGAGCGATCTCGAGGTCGTGACGGGACTCCTCGAGGCGCTTGCCGGCGATAGCTCCGGCCGCGAAGAGCCGTTCGCTCCGCTCCACCTCGCGTTGTAGCCGTTCCACTTGCCCGCGGGACTGGGCGAACCCGCCACCCTGAGCCGTGGGAGTCAGGACAACGAGAATCTGTCCTTCGCGAACCCTCTCACCCACCGATGGAGCGTCACGGTTCTCATTGGCCGGTGCGATCCCGTCCACCAACGCACTCACCTCAACGAGCGCGCCATCGGGCGGGACGATCTCAGCGGGAGCCCTGACGGTCCGCTGGACTTCGTGCTCCTCCAGCGGGTGAACCGCAAAGGGGATGACCCACTGCTGTTCCTTCAAGAAGCCGATCCCACCCTCGTCCTCCACCACCTCGGCCGCGAGAGCCTCCTCAACACTGGAGTAGACGCGGACCTGTCCGAGTGTATGCCGGCTGTTGACCTGTGGGCTGGTGAGCTCCAGTTCCACACGGTAGACACCGGGCTGCTGTATTACCGGATCCAGGATGAAAATCCCGTCCCGAAGCGGAGCATCCACTTGGAACGTCTCGGCCGTGACCTGGTCACGCACGAAGCTGACCGTCAGAGTCCCCGAACGAATGGGTTTGAAGTCCTCCATATCGGTGAGGTGCACGGCCCAGTTACCAGTCTGCTCCCCGGCAACCACATAGGGATACTCAAGAAAGAGCTCGGTGGAGTCATTCCACTGAGTCACCACTACCGCACCGATCTCCGGCTCCCCGAGCCCGTCCTCCGCGTCGTTACATGCGCTAGCCAGCAGAACCACCACGATTGTCCCGGCCGTCAGCGTCTCGAGCTTGGCTTGCAACCTCTTGGCGTTCATCGTCCGATCTCCGTCGAAGTCGTTCCTGGACCTGCGGGGGTGTCGAAGCCACCCGCGGCCCGTTCGAGGTCATAGTAGGCAGTCCACAGGTCGGCTTTGAGCCGTGCTTGGGCCGTCCGTGCGCCCCAAAGCGCCTCGGCGGCGTCCAGGAGCTGCACCAGATCCATCTCCCCGGCGTCGTACGCCACTTGGGCGATCTGAAGGAGATCCGGGTCCTCATCCAGGAGGCTCTCCCCCAGGAGCTCGCTGCGGCCACGGAGGCTCCGATACGACTCGATCGCCCCGCGCAGATCGTTCTCCACTTGCCGTGAGGTCAGCGCCAGACGCCCCTCGGCGGAGCGGACCTGGGCTTCCGTGGCCTCTATGGCTCCAGCATTCCGGTCGAACAAGGGAAGCGGGATGGACAGGCCGATAAAAACGCCACGGAAGCCGTCGGACTGCCGTTTAGCGCCGCCGACGGCTGTGATGTCGGGAATGCGTTCTGCTCGAGCAAAGCGGACTCCTGCCAGAGCAGCCTCCACCTCGGCACGGGCCGCCGCGACCTCCTGTCGCCGAGAAGTCGCATTCTCCAGAACGCCGTCCAGCGTCGGTTCGGGGGGCAAGACGCCGAGTGGGCCCCTGGGGGCCACCTCCGCAGCCTCCGCCTCGGGGATCAATAGGAGGCTCAGGGCTCTTCGGGCGGCCGAAACGTCCAGTCGGGCATCGGCGAGCAAGTTCTCGTAGCGTGCACGCTCCACGAGGAGCCGCCGGAGCTCGTAGAGCGAGATGTCCCCCTCCGCCTCTCGCACCGCCGCGCTCTGAGCACCCTGCCGAAAGACTTCGGTGACTCGCTCCGATATGGCCAGGCGCTCCTCGGCCATAGCCGCTTCTACGAAGGCTCGTTTCACCGTAAAGCCGAGGCGTGCGCTGTCGGCCCTAAGGCGTGCCTCGGCGGCCCCTAAAACCCCGTTCGCCGCTGCAGTCCGGGCGCTGCGCTCCCCTGGCAGTTCGAAGCGTTGACTGAGCGTCAAATACGTCTCAGAGTAGGATTGGCCATTCCGGGAAAGAGGTTCATGTGTGACGGCTGCCGTCGGATTCGGGAAGGCATTCGCCTGCCGTGCGAGGCCCGCCGCCTCCGCCCGTCGGGAACGTGCGAGCCGGAGCTCTAGGTTGTTCGTGGCGAAGAGCTGGAGGGCCTCCTCCAGACTCACCCGCCTCGGGGGTTCCTGGGCCGCTACGCTGGTGGGCAGGAAACCGAGGGTGGTGGCCAGCAAGAGCATCTTTGTCGTGTGGTTCACAAGAGTTACTCCGGAATTGTTGTACCGGTTGGGTGCCGCCTGGGGGGCGCCAGCCTACACGGCTCTGATCCAGGGATATACGGGTAGGGTCCGGGCGCCTGCGGGCGCTCGGAATCAGATGGGGAGAGGTGGGGCGCGCGGAGAGGTGGAGGGGGGCGCGCGTTCTCGAGGGAGGTTGAGTTCGCGGTGCACCAGATCCGGTGTGAGGACCACCGGAGGATCGGCAAGGGCAGTCGTTTCCGTGAGCACCGCCAACGACGTTGGACCCGCTGGTATTCGGTCCGTCTGTTCGGTCAGGACGACCCCGTGATCGTGGTGGTCGGGGGCGACCAACCGGGGGCTGTTTTCACCCGCCACCCCGTGGCTATGGGATGGGAGGCCCGTTCCCAGTGCTCCGAGGATGAGGAGCAGAAGGCCGGATATCAGCCGTTGAGAGGGTGACCGTCGCATGGCGAGTATCATTATGGGCACGCCGGGCTGAGTCAAGCGGGGTCCTTGAATCCCATGTACCAGTGCGACCCGTCGCAGAACGGTTTGTTGCGGGAGCCACCGCAGCGACAGAGAGTCTGCCGCTCGAGAGCGTCGTACGCCTCGCCATCACCCGCTATTACCTGTACACCGCGCACCGCGAGGGGAGCATCCCTCGCCACGGTGATACTCGGGCCCTCGGGGTGCTCGACACGCTCAGAAGAGCCCGACAACGAGTAGCTCAGAGAGCCCGACGGACATAGGGCGACCACACGGGCGATCTCGTCGGCCTCCGCTCCGCTCACGTCGATCCACGGCTCCACGCCCAGCTTGAACACGGCGCTCAGATTGTCCGAGCACACTCCGGCGTGAGAACAGAGGCTGCGATCGTCGTGAATCGTGATGTTTTCACCCACGTAGCTCTCCGCACGACTCGCAGCGGTGTCTTTGCTGGCGAACTCCTGACCGTTGAAATTGTTGCTCTTGTGGGCGCCATCACAAAACGGCTTGTTTTCCGATCCCCCACACCGGCAGAGGGAATACGCCGGCGGAGCCTCGATTTCGCCGCCCTCGTGATCGAGGAGCGGCACCGCCCCTTCCACTCGGTACGGACCACCGTTCAGCACGCTGATCTTCTGTGCGTTCGTCCCGTCAGGCATTTTCTCTCCCGTTAGGGGGTTGTGGATGGCGGACCTAGATTCTCACTTGAAGCTAGATTCTCGCCTGTAGGGTGTAGAGATGGTGGTACCGCCCGTCGATTTTGATCAACTCGTCATGACGTCCACGCTCGACGATCTCGCCGTCTTCGATGACCAGGATGAGATCGGCGCGCTGAATGGTCGAGAGACGGTGGGCGATGACGACGGTCGTGCGATCACGGAGCAGTCCTCCCAGGCTCTCCTGGATCAGCGCCTCGCTCTCCGTGTCGAGGCTGGACGTGGCTTCATCGAGCAGCAGCACACGTGGATCGGACAGCAGCGCCCGAGCGATGGTGACCCGCTGCCGCTGGCCTCCTGAAAGCTTGACCCCACGCTCACCGATCACCGTGTCCAGGCCGTCCGGGAAGCGATCGGTGAACTCCGTGACGTAGGCCTTCTCCGCCGCATCCTGCAGCTCCGCTTCCGAGGCGCTGGGCCGTGCGAAGAGAAGGTTCTCACGGATCGTGCCGTCGAAGAGAAAGTCGTCCTGCAGTACCAGCCCCAGCTGTGATCGGTAACTCGACAGCTTTATGGTAGCCAGGTCGACGCCGTCCATCAGAACCCTACCGGAGTCGGGCGTCAGGAAGGTCGCGGCCAGGCCGGCCAGCGTCGACTTGCCGGATCCCGAGCTGCCCACGAGCGCGATGACCGTTCCCGGTTCTGCCTCGAAGTTGATGCCGCGAAGCACGGGCTTGCCTTCGTCGTACGCGAAGCTGACGTCCTCGAACACGAGATGCCCCTTGATGCTCGGCATCGTTCCGGTGCGGCGGGGATCATCGTCCTCGGAAGGCCAGGAGAGGATCTCCGCGGTGCGATCGAGGCCGGCGAACGCCTCCGTCATTTGGGTGCCGATATTGGCCATCTGCACGATGGGCGCGATCAGAAATCCCATCACGAGCGTGAACGAGATGAGATCCCCCAGGGTCATGGATCCCTGGAGGATCTGGTTGCCACCGTAACCCATGATGAGCACGCTCGCGGTCCCGATGAAGAACGTGCCGAGGCTCGTGACCCTGCTCGAAGTGGTCAGGGTCTGTTTGACATTCTGGAAGATGCGAAGCGCTCCGGCCTCGAAGACGTCGCCCTCCTTCTCGATCGCGTGAAAACCCTTGATGACGCGAATGCCCCCGAGGGCCTCCGTGAGGCGCCCGGTCACCTCTGCGTGGATCTTGCCGCGCTCGCGGAACGCGGGACGCAGCGTCTGAAACGCCCGCGTCGACACCAAGGCGAAGAGCCCCAAGGGGATGAGGACGAGCAGCGTCATCACCCAGTTGGTGCTCGCGAGGTATGTGAACGCCACGATCGCGGTGATCACGCCCCCGACCAGCTGAACCAGGCCGGTTCCCACGAGATTACGGACCCCTTCGACGTCGTTCATGATGCGGGAGACCAACTCTCCGGTCTTCACGCTGTCGAAGAAACGCACGGGCAGAGTGAGCACATGGCGCTGGACCTGGGAGCGGAGTTGGGCGATCAGGTGCTGCGCTTCGACGCTCAGGAGGAGCGCGAGCAGGTAGGCGGTCGCCGCCTGGATGATCACGGCCACGACCAAACCTCCCAGTAGCCAGCGGAGCAGATCGAACTGACCCTCGCCGAGTACCTCGTCGACCAGGTAACTGGTAGAGATCGGAAGCACGAGCCCGCTGAGCCGATTAAAAACGATCAGGACGAGGCCCAGGGAGATGAGTTTGCGACGGGGCCAGATGATCTCTCGAAAGACGTGCCGGAGGCTGTTCCCGGTGATTTTGGTACGCTCGGCCAAAGCTTAGAATCCTGTGAGTCGTGTGAGTTTCGGTGGGGCTCGTGAAGGTAACAGGGTGGGTAGCAGGGCTGGTAGCGTGGCTGATACCTCCTCTTCAGCTCTTACGCGCCCGCGACCCTGAGCACTTCCTCCACGGTCGTGAGTCCCTCCGCCACCACACGGAGGCCGTCCTCCCTGAGCAGCTTCATCCCGGCTTCCTGCGCCAGAGCCTGAAGCCGGCCCGCACTGACGGCGTCTTCCAGCACCGCCTCGCGTAGCTGCGGCTCCATGACGAGCAGCTCGTAGATGCCGGTTCGCCCAGTATAGCCGGTTCCCCGGCACTCCTCACACCCTTCACCTTCCCACACCTCACCCAGCAGGCTGGCGCTGTCCCCCAGAGCGGCCACTTGCTCAGCCGTCAGCTCGGCCGGTCGGCGACAGCTCTCACAGATTCGGCGGACGAGCCGTTGTGCGAGGATCGCCTCCACGGTGCTGGCCACCAGATACGGCTCGATACCCAGGTCGACCAGGCGGGTCAGCGCGGTGGCGGCGTCGTTGGTGTGCAGCGTCGACAGGACGAGGTGACCCGTTAGGGCCGCGTGAGTGGCGATGTCCGCGGTTTCCTGATCGCGGATCTCGCCGACCAGCATCACGTCCGGATCCTGCCTGAGCAGAGCGCGCAGCGCGTTCGCGAAGGTGAGCCCCACTTTTTCGTTGACGGGCACCTGGGGCACCCCCGGCAGCTCGTACTCGACCGGGTCCTCCACGGTGATGATCTTCTCGCGGCCGGTCCGGATCCGGTCCACGGCGGCGTACAGTGTGGTGGTCTTACCCGACCCGGTCGGCCCCGTGGCCAGCACGATACCGTGTGGTTTTGAGATGGCTTTGTGAAAGCCGGTAAGCGTCTCCGGCCCCATCCCGAGCGCCACCAGCTCGATACGTCCGGACTCCTTGTCCAGGAGACGCAGCACCACGCTCTCGCCGTGCAGGGTTGGGAGCGTGGACACGCGCACGTCGACCTGGCGGTCGTGCATACGCAAGCGGATGCGGCCATCCTGGGGCACGCGCCGTTCGGCGATATCCAGCTCGGCCATGATCTTGAGCCGGCTCACGACGGCCGCCGCGAGACGGGGCGGTGGCGCTATGGCGTCCTGGAGGACGCCGTCCACGCGGTAGCGCACGCGGAGACCGTCTTGGTAGGTCTCCAGGTGGACGTCCGAGGCGCGTGTGTCCAGCGCCTCGAGCAGCAGCAGGTTCACGATCTTCACGACCGGCGCTTCGTTGGCGAGGCTCACCAGGTCGTCGAGCGCCGAGTCGGTCTCCCTCACGGGCCGCACGTCGTCTCCCAAGCCCGCGATGACTCCCTCGGCCGTCATGGCGTCGGGTGAGTACGTGCGCCGGATCGCGGCCCGTACGTCGGCCTCCGGCAGCTTCACGAGTGTCACGGGCACACCGGCGATCATGCGCAGGTCGTCGAGCGCGCGTTCGTCCAGCACCTCCGCCCAAGTGGCCGTGAGCAGCCGCCCCGCCTCGCGCCGGAGCGGCATCAGGGCGTGATGCTCCAGGTAGTCCGCGGTCAGGTCGGGCGAGAGCGGCTCCGCCGACTGCAGCGCGCTGGTTCCGTTCGTCTCGGCCATCTTCGCCGGCTCCTCAACCCCCGATGGTGTCGGGAACGACCACCGGGACGCCGGGCGGTAGGATGGAGGGAATCGGAACCAGCGATTCCAGCAGCTCCGCGTTCCCCTCGATCTCGAGCCTCAGCAGCTCGGCATCCTCGTCGGTGGCGACCACGAAGGCCGTGAGGAACAGGAACAACTCGCTGTTCCTGACCACCTCGCGGGTCGAGCTGAACAGAAAGCCCAGCAACGGGATGTCCATGAGAATGGGAATGCCGCTCCGCACCGTGGCGGTCTGCCGTTCCACCAGCCCGCCGATCACGACCGTCTGCCCTGAGCGTGCCAGGATCTGCGTTGTGGCCTCGCGCGTGCTGATCACCGGCGCATTGAACTGGATTTCATCCGTGACGCTGCTCACCTCCTGAGTGAGGAGCAAGTTCACGTAGCCGGCCTCATTGATCGTCGGGAGGATGGTCAGTGAGGTCCCCACGTCCCGGTACTGGACGACCTCGTTGACGTTCCCGAGATCCGACACTTGGGAGACCTGCACGAACGGGACTTGGCTCCCGACCAGGATACGAGCTTCCTGGTTGTTCTGGACCTGGATGATCGGACGGGACAGGATCCGCACGTCGCCTTGCAAGGACAGCGCCTGGAGCGTGGCGTCCACGTTTATGTTACCCAAGCGGAAGAACCTCGAGGAAAAGCCCGATGGCACGTCACCGGGCAGCACCGCCTCTGTGAACGCGCCGGTCTCGTTGTCTACGTGCGACGCGAAAAACGAGACACCCAGGTTGAGTTCATCATTGGTCTGAACTTCCGCGATCACGACCTCGATGACCACCTGGAGCGGGCGAAGATCCAGGGCCTGGATGGCCTGCTCGATGATGGCCCAATCATTGACGCGCGCCCGCACGAGCAGCGTGTTGGTGAGCTGGTCCGGCACGATTTGTACGTCCCCCTGAAGCTCTCCGGCACCGACCTGGAAGTTGAAGCCTTGCTGCTGTGCGCCCACCCCGAACCCTCCCCCAAGGGTCTGCTGCTCCAGCGTCCGGAGCTGCTGGGAAAGGGTCTGAGTCGTCTGAAAGCCCACGTTCCCGGTGGGAATTGCGCCGCCGAAGAGTGCCGACAGGGTGGCCGCGAGCATCGGGGCCCGCGCGTGCTGGAGCTTGTATATGTACAGGAACCGTGGCTCCTGGATGACGCCGTCCTCGAGAATCGGTCCTTGCAGGACCAGGAAACCGCTCTCCTCCGTCACCGTGACGCCGTTTGCCGTCGCGAGCTGCCGGATGAGGGCCTCCACGTCTTCGGGCGGCACGGGCCCTGCGGTCCTCAAGCTGACCGGCACGTCCGGCATGTTGGCCGCCGCCACGTTGATGCCCGCCGCCTGGCCGAGGGCCGTGATGACCGAGGCGAGGTCCACGTTCTGGAAGTTGAGCGTGATCCCTTCCTGGGTCTGGGTGACCGGAGGATTCTGGGCGACCGTCGGAGTGCTCGTGGCGAGAACCAAGCCCACGATCAGGACGGCGGACGTCGTCAGGACGCGTAACGCGGACGTCAGTCCGAGAAAGGGAGTCTTCATTGCCCGCCGCCACCTCCTCCACCTCGGCCGATCCGCCCCACAAAGTCAAAGTTGCCGCCGGCACCCCCGCCTCCTCGGAATCCCGCTCTACCACCCTGGAAGAGCAGACCTTGGAGGCCGCCCTGGATCAGCTGCTGGAGTTGCGCGGCGACGTCCTGCTGGGCGGCCTGTTCGCGAGTGTTACGGGCTCTGTTGTTGTTGCCCCGGTTGTTGTTGCCCCTACGTCTTGCCTCCCTGGGCTCGACGACCGATAGAGCCCAGCTCTCGCCGTCGGCCGTCAAGGTGGCTCCTTCGAAGGTGGCCCCTTCGTCGGTGACGGATACCAGGCGGTATCCTTCGATGGACTCGCCCACGTTTATCGCTACGGGCAGATCACCGTCGTCCACCTGGACCAAGGCGAGGCCGCCTCCGCCGATCCTCGCGGCGCCGACCACGCGGAACTCGGGGGCGGGTGTCGGCTCCCTCTCCACCCGGGTGAAAACCCGCCTCTGGCCGGGAAGCACGTAGCGTTGCGCCGGGGCGCGTCGGTCAGGCTGGAACGGATCCTGGCTCACGGCGCGATCCAACTCGATTCTGCCGAGCCTGGGTGAGGTGGTCTGCGCTACCCACGCCTCCAGGCCGCGGGCTGCCTGTCCCGGCGCGGCGGATTCGGGCCCCCGAGCCTCACTGGCAGGCGAGCCGGACGGCGCAACGGCAGGAGCGGCCGAGGGTGAGGCCACGTCCATAGGCATCTGGGTCGTCGCTGCGACTTGTGGAGCCGTGTCGACACGCATCGCGTCCACCAGGGCTACGCCGAACACCGTAACCGCACCACCGAAGGCGACCCCCGCCATCAACATCCCTGTGACTCTTTTCATGTGTTTTGCGCTCCCTCACGAACCGGTTCCGCCTCGGCGGCCGCTCCGTCGGTTATTAAGTAGCTCTCGATGATCAGCTGAAACTCCACGACCCCCGTGGGGATCGGCTCACTTTGGGAATCCCCATTCGTCTCGGGCCTCGCCAGCACGGGTTCCAACGCCAGACCCGTCACCCGTATAAGGAGCAGCCCGGACTCCAACGCGTCCAAGAAGGTAAGCACCCCCTCCAGGTCGCTCTCGCCGCTCACCGAGAGGCGGAGCGCCTCGGTGCCGGGCGGAGGCTCCGTACCCCTGGCCGGCGCGATGCTCTCGATCTCCCGCAGCAGGACGCGGCTGAGAACCGCCGACGACTCCAGGAGGTCGGTAAGCTGCCCCTCGGCCAGGATTCTGCTCGGGGCCTCCAGCAGGCGAAGGTCTACCGCCGCCGTCTTGCGGAGAGCTTCCTCGATGTGCTTGGGGAGCACCGCGGCCGACTCGAGGAGCTGGAGCTCCCGGGCCAGCACCCCCCGCTCGACGGCGAGGCGCTCCCGGGCGTCGGTCAGGGCCCTGTAGGAGGGCCTCACCCCAAAGATGATCACCACGGCCGAAACCATCACCCCGAGGCCGAGAAGAACGGCACGCCGATCCCCAGGGGCGAGACGGTCCAGCGCTCGCAGGCCCGGAATTCCTCGCCGGCTCACTCGAGTCCTCCCGCGTTTTCGGGAGCAACACCGACAAGCCGGGCGCTCACACGGAACCTCTCTACGACGGTCTCTCCGTTCTCCAACTCGCGCTCCACTACACCTTGGAGCCGCACGTCCCGGAATAGGCCGGCCGCTCTCAGCGCCTGGATCGCTTCGCCCGCCCGGGAGCCCGCGGCCTCCAGCTCGATGGTGTCGCCGCTCGCAAAAAGCGCGGTGAGGTGTGAGTCACGGGGCAGAAGCGACGCCAGCTCGACCAGCACCGGGGTCCAGCGCGGAGTATTGGCCCACAGGTTCTCCCTGGCCTGGATCCGGTCGTTGAGCCGCTGGAGTGAGTCGCGGGCCAGGATCAGGGGCTGAACCCGGTCGGCGATCGCAAGCCGCTCCGCTCTCACGGCGTCGAGCTCACGGTAGGTGCCCCAGACGTTGGCACCCGCGGCCGCCACGACCAGAGCCGCTGCGGCGATCCCCAACCGGACGGCGCTGCGGCGGCGACGGGAGTCTCGTAGGGCGGCCAGGGTTGGTGGCACCAGCTCCAGCACGGCACGGTCCGCCCACAGAGCGGCCACCTCCAGCGGATCGGACCGTCCATCGGCCCCGCCCGGGAGCGGATCGACGACCCACCCGGCCGAGGACGACAGGCCGGCCAGCTCCTGCTCGGCTCCAGGGGGGCCCCACACGAAGACCCTGCCCGGCCCGACGCCCAGGGCGTCCGCGACGCCGGCGAGATCGGACGCAGGGACCTGACGCACCGCGGCGACCACATCTCCCTCGAGACGCATTACGTAGGCGGCGGAGCCCTCGATCGCGACGATCGCACGCCGGGTCTTGGAACTCGGGTCACCGGCCGCCGAGAGCCAAGCGCCGTGGGCCGGTCCGATCGACTCCAGGCTCCACCCGATCTGGACGGCGGCCTCGCGTGCGGCCTCGAGCAACGATAGCGCTGCCGCGGCCACTAGCACGGGTTGGCCGCCGCCGTTGGAGCGTCCCACGGTGTGAACACCCACGACCTGCGGACCCACTCCCCCGAGGAAGTACCGCGCGACGTCGCGCCGGAGCACGGACACGAGCTCCTCCTCGCGCAGGGGCGGGAGCTCGACGATGCGGGTGTCCGCCATCGGCGGCAGGAGTCGTAGGTGGACGCGGGCGCCCTCCGTCGGTCCCGCCCCTGCCTCCTCCAGGAGCTCGGCCAGCCGGACGAAGACGCGGAAGATCTCCACTGCCGGGCTGCTGTCGTCGTCGGGCAGATGCAGCTGTTCGCTAGCGAACAGCACTTGTTTCGAGCCCAGAACCGTAGCGACCGCGCGGGCCGGACCGATGGCGATTCCGAGGCGGAGCCCACGAGCCATCAGAACATCTCCCGAAACACGACCGTGGCTCCGGTGTTGCCCCGGGAGACCACCACCCTGGAATTCACGCGCACGAGCCCGCCGTCGACCCAACCCTCGACGAGGATCTCGACCTGGTCGGTCGTATACGTGGTCCTCCTCGTGAAAGCGCGTCCCTCTGCCTCGATCGCGGTTGCCGCGCCGGGGACCATCCTGGCCAGCTGGTCGTCGTTCCGGGGCAGTGTACCCGAGTCCCGCAACCGGAGCAGCTCGGTGACCGTGGCTTCGTTGATCCCGGGGATGGCCAGGAGGACTTCCTTCGGTGCAGCGTTCACGTTCAGATCTCCGTCTCCGATCAGCGTGATGAACGGTGCGGCGCGGGCGTAGATCTCGGGTGTCATACCCTGGACATGCCTGAGCTCGTCGATCGCGACGAAGTCCCGGTTGGCGGGAAGCACCAGCGCACCCTCTCTCAAGTACTCCTCGCGCTCCCCTCCGTTGATCCGCGGAATCTCGTCCTCATCTCGCCAGTCGAGAATGGCCTGGGCGATCTTGTCGGCCTCCGCATAGTCGACGCGGAGCCCCATCGAGAAGAACTGCCGGAGCATCGTCTCGTTGGCCTCGTTCAGGTTGAGCGCGGCGCCGACGTCTCTCATGAGGACAGCGTACCGGGCTGTCCCGAGCTCCATCTCACCGACGATGAGGTCCTGGGGTGAGCGCCACGGGTCCTCGAGCGGATCCACCCCACGGAAGAGCCTGCTCACGCTCCGGCGCTGGACGGTCCGGCGCCCGCGGCTCGATCGGGCGCTTGCCATCGCTTCCGACCGCAGTTCCTCGGCTTGGCCCAGAAGGGCGGCGGTGAGCCTCGAACGCGCGTACTCACTACCGGCGAGCGCGGCGGCTCTCGCCCGGGCGCCGTCCAGCACGTTTGCCGCGGCTTGCCGGCGTGCCTTGGAACGCAGGGCAGCGTCCAGCCCTACGGCCCCCAGCGCGATGAGCAGCCAGAGGGTCGCGACCAGCGCGAATCCGCTCCGTGCCTCGCGGCGGCGCGTCCTCATCGGGTCGTCTCCAAGGCCACCAGAATCGGATACCGCAGCAGGCTGGGCAGTGTGTCCGGGGCCGTCGCGGCGAGCGAGAGCCTTATGGCCTTCGGAAGCCTCCGGTCGTCCACCCACACGGATATCCACTCGCCGAGGGAGCCTTCGATGGGCATGAGGTAGCTGATCTCCAGCGCCCCCGCCTCCGGGACGAGCTCGACCACGCGTGGCTCGTCGCTGAAGCGTTCTGTGAGCTCTGCCACAAGGCCCCTCTCGGGAGTCTGTGGGTCCCGATCGATAAAGAGGCGCACGATGCTCGTGCCGACCCCCAGAGGCGTGCTGGCCCTGGTGGGGAAGTTCAATTCGTCGCTCGACACGCCCCGCTCCTCAGCATCGAACCCTTGGAACACCGGCCCGCGGCGGTACGCTTGGAAGCGCGCCTCGCTCAGCCAGGCGATGAGGAGGCTCCTCGTGGTGGCGCCTCTCAGGGCCACTGCCGACACCGTGTCGACCGGCTCCGCCCGGTCCGAAAGGAACGCCAGAGTGGCGAATCCGGCCGAGAGCGCGAGCGCCGCGACGGTGAGGCCCACCAACACCTCTATCAGAGTGAACCCTCGCTGCCGGGCCATCATCGCGCACCTCCGGGGTTTCCGCCGCCGCCGGGGCCGCCGCCGCCACCGACGCCGCCACCCCGACCACCGCCGCCGCGACCGCCATCACCACCGCGACCACCATCACCTCCGCGGCCGCCACCGCGGACCGCGTCTCTGTCACCCACCCTGTCGCGCCCGCCTCCGCGAGCTCCACCTCGACCACCGGCGCGGTCGCCACCGCCTCGACCACCGAAGCCTGCATCCCCGCCTCCACCGGCGCCCAGAATCGCGCGAGGCCGGTGCACGAGGGTGCCCAGCAGGAAACGCTCTGCCGGCCCGGTTACCACAACATCCACACTGAAGAGGTCGTATTCATCTTCGAGGATCTCGACGGTGGTCGTCCAGAAGAAATCCTCGAAGGGTGCCGGGAACGCGCCGGCCAAAATGGAGTCAGGCGGCCGCTCGAGGTTCTCGTAGTCGAGAAGCCGGAGTGCGGCGAGGCGGTCCTCGGCCAGCGCTTGAGCTGTGAGCAACTCGCGAGCCTGCGTTGCGACCCGGATCTGCTGGCCCCGGGCTTGAAGCAGCGCGAGCGACACCAGGCTGATGATCACGAGCGCTACGACCGCCTCCAGCAGGACGAAGCCCGCGCGGCTCGACGTTCTCATCGGCCGATCACGTCGCGGACGATCACGTCGCGGACGATCACGTCGCCTGTCCACGGATCCACGCTGACCACTCGCGTGGCGAACGGTCCCGAGAGGAGCAGGGTGTCGGCCAGGGCCGCACCGGTGGGCTCGAAGGTGAAACGCGCCCGGGCGCGGGGAAGCTCCATGCGTATGGTCCCCGGAAGTCCGATGGGCGAACCGGGCTCCAGGAGTCCATCCTCGTTCTGGCCGCGGACCACGGCGCTCAGCATGCTCGGCTCCGGCGCGTAGTCCGGATACGCGAGCGCCTCACGAACTTCCGGAGAACTCAGGCCGAGGGGCTCCCGAGTGTCGATCCAGACCAGCCCGTCCACGGAGTCGATCACCACCGTGACCGGAAGTCCGCTCCGAATCGCCGAGTCCCGGGCCAGCCGAAAGAGCGTCTCCACTCTGCGGGTGGCCCGTGTCAGATCGTCCACCTCTCCGAGGCTCCTGTAGGCCGGTACCGCCACGGCGACCGCGAGCGAGACGATAAAAAGGGCCACGACCACCTCGATGAGCGTGAAGCCGCGATGCTTGAAGCCGCGGTGGGCTCGCCGAAGGAGAAAAGTACGGACCATCAGAAGGAGGCCGCGTTGACGCCGTAGATCGCCTGCAGCAGCGCGAGCGCGACGAGGGCCACGATACCCCCGAAGCCGACGATCATGGCGGGCTCCGCGATGGCGACCAGTCGCTCCAAGGTCCGCTCGGTCTTCCGCTCCAACAGCTCGGCCGACTTGATCAGAAACTGTGCGAGTCGGCCGGCGTCCTCACCCAGGGCCACGAGCTGGGGCAGCACCGAAGGGAATATGCTCCCCTCGGAGATGGCCGCGTGTAGCGCGCTGCCTTCCCGTACGCGTACTCGTATGCGCTCCGTCTCGGCCTTCACCACCGGGTCGGTCATGCAGTCGTGGGCGTCTTGGAGAGCCATCAGTAGCGGGGCGCCTCCGGTCAGGAGTTCACCTACCATGCGCGCGAACGAGGCGGCCAGAGTCTGCCTCCTCCAGTTACCGACCACGGGGAGGTAGATCAGAGCCTTCGCGCTGAAGCGGCGCCCGGCCTCCGCGGTCCGTAGCCAGGCGAACGCGAACAGGAACGCCGGTGGGATGACCACCAGGAACCTCCAGTTCGTCCGGAGCCACGTCGTCATGTCGACGATAGCCGCTGCTGCCGTGGGCAAGGTGGCTCCGGAGGACAACAGAAGTTCGGCGAATCGGGGCAGCACGAAAAGGACGAGCACTGCCACCGCTGCCGCGCCCACCATGGCTAGCAGCACCGGATAGATCGACATCGAGATCAGCTTCGAACGCAGCTCGCTCTCCCGCTCCAGATGGTCGGCGAGACGCACGAACGCTTGATCCAGCGCGCCGCTCTTCTCGCCGGCACGGACGATGCCCACGTAGAGGGACGTGAAGAGCCTGGGGTGCTCGGCCAGCGCCGCGGCGAGCTCTTCCCCGCGCTCGACCTTCGCACGGACGGCGTCGAGGGTGGGTCGGACCGACGGGGGTGCCGTGGTCGCGCCGGCGGCCAGCGCCTTCGCCAGCGGCATGCCGGCGGGGAGGAGGGCCGCCACGGCGCGTGTGAACTCGAGGACGGCGATCCGGCGGCCGAACCCCAACCCCAGCCCGCCGCCTGCCGCCTCTTCGGTCGCCTCGTCGACGTGGAGCGCCAGGAGACCCTGGCCCTCCAGGTCGCTGATGAGGGCGGCGGGTGTCGCGGCGCTCAGGCGTCCTCGGGTTCTACGCCCTTCCGCATCGACCGCCTGATAGGCGTAGAGCGGCACTCCACTACTCCCAGCTCACCACGTCCCCATCCTCCCCCTCGCCGCCCAATACTCCGTCGGCGCCCAGTGAGAGGAGGTCGTAGCCTTTAGGATTCACCTCGCCCGGGCTGAGGAAGACGTATGGGTTCCGCCAGGGATCGAGGGGGATCTCTTTGCGCAGGTACGGTCCTTGCCAATTGTTGGGAAGGGGCTGAATCGTCGGGGCCGTGCGCAAGGTCTCGAGGCCCTGGGCGCTCGTCGGATAACGCCCGTTGTCCAGGCGGTAGGAGTCCAGCGCGGCCCCCAGCAGCTCGATCTGCGACCGGGCGGCCGCGTCCCTCGCGGTGCCCACGTTGCGGAAGACGTTGGGGCCCACCAGCGCGGCCAGCATGGCAATCACGGCAATGACCACCATGACCTCGATGAGCGTGAAGCCGCCTCTGCCCGCGGCTCTGAGCTTGTCATGTGAAGTCATTCGGTCCGTCTCCCCTCCAGAAGGCCTTCTTCAACAGCCTTCGCGGTTTCCTGACTACAGCGGTCTGCTCACTACAGTCTGCTCACTACTATAGATGTTTTCCGACACTACAATAGATGCATACCGAGCCGGGATTGTTAGACCGCGACTACCTCCGGTGGGTTCTCCAGCCTGGCCTCCTCGGCCCCCGGGAAGCTCCTGAGTGTACTTCCTCAACGGCCCGGGAGGACCTCACGCGCTGATTTCGTGGGCCTCTCCGGAGCCTTTCGGCACGCGGATCCGTTCCACCAGCTCTATGATGTGGGGCGGCGGCGGAGGTGTGAAGTAGGAGACGGTTGTGGCGACCGCGAAGTTCAGAATCATACCGATGGTGCCGATCCCCTCGGGGGAAATGCCGAACCACCAGTGCTCGGCGGTGTTCGCGCTCGGGTCGATGAACTTGAAGTAGACGATGTATGCGGCCGTGAACGTAATCCCTGCGATCATCCCCAGGATGGCTCCTTCGCGGTTCATGCGCTTGGAGAAAATCCCCATTATGATGGCGGGGAAGAAAGAGGCCGCCGCGAGCCCGAACGCGAAAGCGACAACTTCCGCCACAAATCCAGGCGGGTTGACTCCGAGGTAGCCCGCCACCGCCACGGCGAACCCGGCACTGACGCGGGCTGCAATGAGCTCCCCGCGTTCCGTGATGTCCGGCTTGAAGCTGCGTTTCAGGAGGTCGTGGCTGACCGCGGACGAAACCACGAGGAGCAGGCCGGCCGCTGTGGACAGGGCGGCAGCCAACGCTCCGGCCGCTACCAGGCCGATGACCCAGTTGGGAAGGCCCGACATTTCCGGGTTGGCCAGCACCATGATGTCCCGATCGATGGTGAGCTCGTTCTCGATGGGAGCCCCTGAGGCGTCCCGCGCGTCCGGACCGACGTATTGGATGATGCCGTCGCCGTTCCGGTCATCGAACGAGATCAGCCCCGTTGCCTCCCAGGTCGAGAACCACTCGGGCATCTCCGAATACGGCTGCTCCGACACCGTGTTCAGCAAGTTGGTCCGTGCGAAGACGGCAACCGCGGGCGCAGCCGTGTAAAGCAAGGCGATGAACACCAGAGCAAAGCCGACGCTGAGGCGGGCGTCCCTCACTTTGGGCACCGTGTAGAATCGGATGATCACGTGCGGGAGACCGGCGGTCCCCGCCATGAGCGCGGCCGTAATGAAGAAGACGTCGATCGTGGATTTTTCGCCGGACGTATACTCAGCGAAGCCCAGGTCCCGGTGTAGATCGTTCAGACGGTCGAGCAGGAAGGTCCCGCTTTGGTCGGCTCCGCCGAATCCAATCTGAGGGATGACGTTGCCGGCGATCATGAGCGAGAGGAAGATCGCAGGCACCAGATAAGCGAAAATCAGCACGCAGTACTGAGCCACCTGCGTATAGGTGATGCCTTTCATGCCGCCCAGGACGGCATAGAAGAACACGATCCCCATGCCGATGAGCACGCCCAGCTCGATGGGCACCTCGAGGAAGCGGCTGAAGACGATCCCCACGCCGCGCATCTGGCCGGCGACGTAAGTGAACGACACGAATATGGCGCACACCACGGCCACAATGCGTGCGGTTTGGGAGTAGTATCGGTCCCCTACGAAGTCGGGCACCGTGTAGGCACCGAACTTTCTGAGATAGGGGGCGAGGAGAAGCGCCAGAAGCACGTACCCACCGGTCCACCCCATGAGGTACACCGATCCGTCATAGCCGCTGAAAGAGATGATCCCCGCCATGGATATGAACGACGCCGCCGACATCCAGTCCGCCGCGGTGGCCATCCCGTTCGCCAGGGGTGAAACATCTTTGCCCGCGACGTAGAACTCGCTCGTGGAGTTCGCCCGGGACCAGATGGCGATCCCGATGTAGAGGGCGAAGGAAAGCCCCACCAATACGAACGTCCAAGCTTGGACGCTCATGGTGTGCCCCTCACTCGGCGTCCTCGTCGACTCCGAACTCGCGGTCCAGGCGGTTCATGAGGTACACGTATACGAAGATCAATACCACGAACACGTAGATGGCGCCCTGCTGCGCGAACCAGAACCCGAGAGGGAAGCCGGTTCCCGGCAAGCGGAAATTGTTCAGGGGCTCGACGAAGAGGATTCCCGCCCCGTATGAGATGGCGAACCATACGGACAGCAGAATTCCCAAATACTTGAGATTCTTGCGCCAGTAGCCATCACTGGAGCCGGCCGGAGGATCGGCGCGAGCAGCGGAATCTTCGGGAGGATTGGTCATGGCGCGAGTAATTGGGCCCTTCGACCGCGGTGTGGCAAGTCTGGGCGCGTGATCACTCCTCCGGCATGGCTGGATCGGTGGTTGTGAATTAACGTCCGCGTGTGCTGTGTGGCCCAGACGCTTCACCGCCGAAAATCCGGAAACTCAGGTACGGAGGTTCGGGAATGCCCGAGAACGAATTTCTCCTCCTCATTCTTCTTTTTCTTTTCGGGGGGTTTGCGCTTCTTTCCGCGGCGTTGAAGGCTCGCGCCCGCGTGACTGCGCTCCTGGGCATCGCGCTGGCGGTGATCGAGGGTCTCTCTGGGATGGCGTTGATGGCCGCCGCCGTACCCACGTCGGGGTCCTTGGAGTCGGCTGCCCGGATGGGGATCCTCACGGCGGTGTTGGTGGCCCTTTCGTCCACGGTCCACATGCTCAAGGTCCGGGAGCGTAACCGAGTCCGCGAGGCATCGGAGGGGAAACGGCTCTATGCGGCCGTCAAATATGGGATCGACTATGGGATCGACGGAAACCCGAGCGTGACCGGGGACGGGCTCTCAGAAGAGGAGGACTCCCCAGAACCGGGTGCCTGACCCACCCAGCAGACAGCCTTAATCAGCCCACCTCCAGCAGAGCCATCACCCCACGTCCAGCAGAGCCATCACCAGCCCACTCCGGACCTTCGGCTCGAACCAGGTCGATTTAGGCGGCATCTGCCGGTTCTGGCGACACACTTCGATGAACTCGTCCATGGTGACGGCGGGGAGTGTTACCGCATACGTCGCACGCCCTTCGTCCACCTCCCCTTGCAGCCAGGCCGCATCTTTGTTGCTGCCGACGAAGGTGAGCCGGTCGTCACCGGCGTCGGCGATCCCGAAGACGTGCTCGAAGAGATTCTTCTGGACGATACCGTAGTCGATCGCCTCGGCCGCGTCCTTCGAATCGAACGTATCCGGTAGGGGGCGCAGACGCTGCCACCCCCCGTCGCGGGTGTAGAGTCCGATCTCATGTGTCTCGGTGGGCTGGTAGAAGTCCGCGTCGGCGTCCGCGCCGGTGGGTGTGTCGAGTGCAAACCTCTCCCGGATCGCAGCGGCCAGCTGATCCGCCGGGAGCGCCGGGGTTCGCACCAGCCGGTTGTACGGCCGGATACCCATCGTGCGAGCCGAAAAGAAGACGCTCAGGAAATGTTCGTATCCGAGCATGGCCGCGGCTGCGCTGCGGTGATTCCCGTCGGCTACATAAGCATGCGGCTCCTCCGCGAGGAGCGCTTGCAAGCGGTGGATGGTCTCCTCGTCACGGACGATCCATACGCGGTGACGGTTCCCATGTTGGTCGAGCACCTCGAGATCCGGTGGAGCGCCTGATGCGTGTGCCTCCAGCTGCTTCTGGAACTCGCCCGACGCGTCGTCGACTCCGTTGTTGACCATGCCGATGATCGCCGAGGTGGCTTGGATCAAGTCGGCCCGGCCGCGGGCCTTCGGCTCACGGACTCCCTCGTTGCGGATGATGGTCCCCTCGGGGGTGGCGTCGGTCCGGATCTCGTCGGTCCTGGCCATGCCGCCCAGACCGATCTGGCGCACATGAGGGCGGCCGGGGTCTTCGATCTCGTAGACCCAGAGGATGTCACGAACTTCCACGGTGAGCTCGCTCGCCTCGAGCTCCTCCATATTCGTGCTCGCCTTGGCGAGAGCGTCTTGCGAATCGCGAACGCCGATCGTTGCGGGCGAGTCCGCTTGGCAATGAGCCATGGTCACACGCAGCACGCTCATGGGATTTTTTTGGAGGAGATCCCAGATTTCCCGATCGCCCTGGAACTCGTCGTAGTTCGGGGCGCTGACGAGCGCGGCAGCGGCGGAGTCGACGGGGATCAGCGCGCGGCGGACGGGAGTGATGGTGATCATGAGTTGGGTGAGGCAGGTCTCTTAGTAGGCCCCCGGGTCCCGTCCGCTCCTTCCATCCTCGACCCGCACCAACCGTACCCGCGCCTTCCCGAACATCTTCTGTAGCGCCTCTATGGTGTCGTGCGTGGGGTCCGTCCTGAGTGTACGCGACCGCAGGACTGGCGCCCCGGCTCCGTTGCCGGTGCCGAGGCGGAGCTCAACGGGGGCCATTCCCGGGTGGGCGACCAGAACCTCCTTGGCTCTGGCGAACACGTCGTCGTCGAGCTCGGCGCCAACCGGAAATTCGATCTGAAGGGCCAACTGACCGCTGTTGGAGACGCCTTCCAGAGGGAGCACGTCGTCGAGAAAAATCGGCGGGTCTTCCTCGTCGCGCTCCCGTCCGCTCACCTTTCCGGAAAGGAGCACGGATGCGTCCTGTTGAAGCGTCTCCTTGTACTTCTGCCAGTTGTCCTTGAAGGCGAGGACCGTGGCCGTCCCGTGAAAGTCCTCGACGGTGATCTTTCCCCACTCAGAGTTGTCACGCCGTGAGATCTGCCGTTGCACCTTGGTCACCACGCAGGCCAGATCCAGCGGCCGTCCGAGATGGTCCTTCAAGTTCGCCGTGTTCACGCTATCGAACGCACGCACGACGTCCGCGAAGCGATCGAGTGGGTGGCCAGAAATGAAGAAACCCAAGGCCTCCTTCTCTCTCTTCAGCCGCTCTTGCTCCGACCACGCCGGGACGTTCGGAAGGCCGGGGTCCTTGACCTCGAGGGCTGCGTCTCCGGTGCCGAAAAGGGAGGCTTGGCCTGCTTCCTCTTCCGCCTTTCGGGCGCTGATTTCCGAGTACGCCGTATCGAGCCCGGCCAGGAGCTGTGAACGGTACCCGAACGAGTCCAGGGCCCCCGCCGTGATGAGTGCTTCGACGGCCCGTTTGTTCAAAGCGCGAAGATCGACGCGCTCCAGGAACTCGAACATCGCAGTGAACGGCCCATCGGCTTCACGCGCCGTAAGTATCGAATTGACCGCGCTAGAGCCCACGCCACGGATGGCGCCCAGGCCGAAGCGAATGTGGGTCTCACCGACCGCCGTGAACTTCCAGCCCGACTCGTTGACGTCGGGAGCGAGGACTTGAATGCCATCGTCCAATTTCGGCAGGTAACGTGGGAGCTCCCGGCACTCTCCGATGTACTTGACCACGTCGTCGGTGTTGGACACGACCGCCGAGAGCATGGCGGCCATGAACTCAGCGGGGTAGTGCGCCTTCAGCCAGGCGGTGTGGTAGGCGAT
Organism: Gemmatimonadota bacterium; assembly: GCA_022563405.1. Lineage (GTDB taxonomy): Bacteria > Gemmatimonadota > Gemmatimonadetes > Longimicrobiales > Gaopeijiaceae > UBA822. The sequence continues at coordinate 32,623 of JADFNK010000015.1, forward strand.
GATCGAATACGCGACCGAGTGCGAGAGGTTGAAGCCGTACCGTCCGAAGGTCTCGATCTGCTCCGCGAGGGTCTCCGCCGTCTTCTTCTCCACGCCTCGCTCGATCGCCTTCGTAACAAACTGCCGGAGCTCCTCCCGGATGAGCGAGGCGATCTTCTTGCCCATCGCCTTACGGAGCACATCGGCCTCGGCCAGGTTGTAGCCGCCCAGGACGTTCGCGATCCGCATCACCTGCTCTTGGTACACGATGATGCCGTACGTGGACTTGAGTATCGGCTCGAGGTCGGGATGGTCGTAACGGACCTCCTCCCGGCCTGTTTTCCGCCGGATGTAGGCGTCCGCCATGCCTGAGTCGAGTGGACCGGGGCGGATCAGGGCGTTGGTGGCCACCAGGTCGTCGAAGCGGTCGCATCGCATGGCTCTGAGTTTTTCGATCGCCAACTTCGACTCGAACTGGAACACGCCCGCGGTCCCACCTTTTGCGAGCATCTTGTAAACGGCGGGGTCGTCCAGCGGAACGTCGTCCATGGACTCGAAGACCGTACCGGTTTCGGGGTGCCGGAGCTCTCCGACCCTGGCCTTGACCGCCTCCACGGCGTCGTGGATGACCGTGAGCGTCTTCAGGCCCAGGAAATCCATCTTGAGCATACCTACGTCTTCGAGGCAGTTCATGTCGTACTGCGTGACGTACATCGCCTCGGAGGCGTCTCCGTTCCCGCCGTTCTTCCCCGTCTGGATACAGACCGGCACGTAGTCGTCGAGCGGCCCTGGTGCGATTACGATACCCGCGGCGTGTACCGACGAGTGCCGGGAGAGACCCTCGAGGGTCATGGAGTAGTCGAAGAGCTGCTTGTATCGGCCGCCCTCCTCGTACAGGTCCTTCACTTCCTTGAGCTTGGTGATCGCCTCTTCGACGGTGAAGGCCTGCCCCGGCGTATTGGGGATCATCTTCGCGATCCGGTCGGTCTCGGACGGCTCCATGCCGAGGGTTCGACCCACGTCACGGATCACCGCGCGGGACTTCATCGTCCCGAACGTGATGATCTGGCCGACCGCCCTCTTGCCGTACTTCTCCTTCACATACTCGATGACCTCGCCCCGCCGTTCATAGCAGAAGTCGATGTCGATGTCGGGCATCGAGATCCGTTCCGGATTCAGAAAACGCTCGAAGAGGAGGTCGAATTCCAGGGGATCGAGATTGGTGATCCAGAGTGAATAAGCGACGATCGAGCCCGCGGCCGATCCCCGCCCCGGTCCCACGGGAATACCCTGGCGGCGGGCCCAGTCGATGAAGTCCCACGTGATCAGGAAATAGCCGGCGTACCCGGTTTCAGTGATGACCCCCAACTCGTAGTCGAGGCGTTCCTGGACGGGTTCGGGCAGAGGATCTCCGTACCTCCGTTTCGCACCCTCCGTAGCCAGAAAAACGAGGTATTCGTTCTCGTTGGTCCGGTCCTCGGGGAGCGGGAACGCGGGCAGGTGGTACGTCTTCTCGAAGCCGACGTTCACCTCGTCGGCAATCTTCAGGGTGTTCTCGAGAACGTCGGGCCGATCCGGGAATCGTTCGGCGATCTCCTCCGCGCTCTTGAAGTAGAGGCCTTTGTCGTATCGCATTCGGCTCATGTCGCTTCGATCTTTGCCGAGTCCGATACAGAGCAGCACGTCGTGCGCTTCGTGATCCTCCGCTTGAAGAAAGTGAGCGTCGTTGGTGGCGATCACCGGAATGCCCATCTCCTCGGAGAGCTTGAAGATTTTTTCGTTGAGCTCCGCCTGTCCCTCGGAGTCGTGCGCCTGGACCTCCAGGTAGTAGCGGTCCTCGAAGAGGTTGGCGTACCAGGTGGCTGCTTCTCGGGCACCCTCCCAGTTGTCTGCGGTGAGATGGCGCGCGACTTCTCCGGCCAGGCACGCCGAGCTGACCACGAGTCCTCCGGCGTGGGCCGCCAGAACCTCCCGATCCACACGCGGCTTGTGGTAGAAGCCTTCCGTGTACCCGATGGAGGACAGCTTCACCAGGTTCTTGTAACCCTCCATGTCCCGAGCCAGGATCACGAGGTGATAGTAAGCTCGTTCTCCATGGCCAGCCTTGGAGCGGTCGCGCCGATCACCCGGAGCCACATAAGCCTCCATTCCGATGATCGGCTTGATCCCCTCCTTTTTAGCGAGCTTGTGGAAGGCCCAAGCGCCAAAGAGGCAACCGTGGTCGGTGAGGGCGAGGGCGGGCATCTCGAATTCCTTGGCCCGGTGGACGAGGTCGGTGAGGCGGTTGGCTCCGTCGAGGAGCGAGTACTCGGAGTGTGTGTGAAGGTGGACGAAGCTCACGAGTGCCCGGGCTCAAGTCGCCTGTGGAGATGAGAGGTGAGCCCTTCGGTCGGGTCCGAAAAGGCCTACACGCTCACCATTCTACACATCCACGCTACGACCGCCAAAAGGGAGGGGGCAGGATGGCGTACCCAAGCGGTTTGGGGTGGAAGGACTCCGCCATCGGGGATGGAGATGTCGTTACCGCTCTACTCGATCACCCAGGTGTATTTGTTCCCGGAGCTCCATTTCGGTGATGCCAGCATTTCCAATGCCGTGCGTCCGAGAATCGAGTCTGAGGTGACCAGCGTTACTCCGAGGACGAAGGGCGATCCGCCCCAATAGTCGTAGTCCAGCGTGTACTCGTCCTGGACGAGGTCGAAGCCGCCGGGGAGGTAGTCCTCGAGCCCCGCCGGGACGACGCCGCTGGCCGCCTCGGACGGCCAAGCCTGTTGGTCCGACTGGTAGCTGTACACGGCCACCCGAACGGCCTGCATGTTGCTTATGGCATCGGTCGCCCGGGCCTTGACGATGACGCCATTGAGGCGGGGCTGCGCGATGGCCGCAAGAATGCTGACGATCAGCACCACGACCAGGAGCTCGATCAGGGTTACACCCCTACGGTTCCTGGTACGATCAATCATCGGCGCCCGCTCCTGAAGGAGTCGACGACACCCCGCTAACGATTGCCATGGCGTCAGCGGCGAGCTCGGCCAGAGGCTCAGTGGACGTGTAGTCCACGGTGACGTCCCCTGACTTGCCGCTCAACTGAAATACGCCATCGGACAATCGTGTGTACTCGACGCCGTCGGGCCTTTCGCCCACTTCGTCGAGGGTTTCGGGAAGCCGTCCGTACTCCGACAGAAACTGCTGGATCTGGTTGAGCTGTACCAACATGTTCATGCGGAGGCCGGCTTCTTGAACGGCGGGCGGGATCGTGGGCACCTCTGGAATGAGCACCGCTGGGGGGAAAGCCCAAAGCCAAATCGAAAAGAGCGCTAAAACAGGCGGGATGGACGGGTGCACACGAGGCCGTGCGGGCTTCGAAGTCGCGGTGCTCCGAAGCTCATCGCGACGCTCCTGGTCCTTCAGGACGTCGCTTAGGGCGTCCCCGTATTCGCTGGCTTGCGACGGTTGGGGCGACGCGGATTCGTCTCTGTGTTCTTCGTCCATGGACGGCTTGTGGGTTCCAAAAAAAAAAGAAATCGGGGCAGCTGATTCTTGTATTCTCCCCCTAATATGCACCGCATCTCACCGGGATCCCAACGTTCTTGTCCAGAGGGATCTTGTTGGGGCTTCTCGAGGCGGGTATGAAGTAGGTGTTCTTCGCACTGACCACAACAAAGGATCTGGCTATGTGGCTTTGGGTTGCGGGACTCGCGCTGGTGGCCGTGTTGCTCTACGACGTCTCCCAGAAGCGACGCGCCATCATCAGAAATTTTCCCATCATCGGCCACTTCCGGTACCTACTGGAATCCGTCGGCCCCGAGCTGAGGCAGTACATCGTCACCGACAACGATGAGGAGCGGCCCTTCACGCGGGACCAGCGGAGGTGGATCTACGCGTCGAGTAAGAAGGAGAACAACTATTTCGGCTTCGGCACGGATAACGAGCTCGAAACGACGTCCAACTACATCATCATCAAACACCGGGTCATGGGTGCGGGCCGAACTGCTGCCCCCGAGGCGTACGGGAAGGCAGGTGCCCACGAGACCTATCCCCTTCCATGCGCGAAGACGCTGGGTGGCGCTCGAGGCCGGGCGCGGGCCTTCCGCCCTGATTCGGTCGTGAACATCTCGGCGATGAGTTTTGGCTCGTTGTCGAGCGCCGCCGTGAGTGCGATGAACCAGGGAGCCAGGATTGCGGGATGCCTCCACAACACAGGAGAAGGGGGCATCACCCCATATCATCAGCTTGGTGGTGACCTGATCTGGCAGCTCGGGACGGGCTACTTCGGCTGCCGCACCGAAACCGGCGGCTTCGACCTGAACCTCTTTCTGGAGCAAGTCGAAGCGAATCCCGTGCGTGCGGTGGAAATCAAGCTCAGCCAAGGGGCGAAGCCGGGCCTGGGAGGGTTGCTTCCGGGGGCCAAGGTCACGAAGGAGATCGCCCGGATTCGTGGAGTTCCCGTGGGGGAGGACGTGTACAGCCCGGCGTCGCACTCCGCTTTCTCCGGGGTCGACGAAATGCTGGACTTCGTGGAGATGTTGGCCGACGCGACGGGACTACCGATCGGCATCAAATCCGCCGTCGGAGAGCATCACTTCTGGGAGAAGTTGGCGAACCTCATGTCCAAGGGGGATCGGGGAGTCGACTTCATTTCCATCGACGGGGGAGAGGGCGGGACCGGAGCCGCACCCCTCGCGTTTTCGGACCATGTGGCGTTCCCCTTCAAAGTCGGGTTCAGCCGTGTGTATCGAATTCTCGCCGAGGCGGGGGTCCACGAGAAGGTGGTCTTCATGGGGTCGGGAAAACTGGGTCTACCGGCGAACGCGATGGTCGCCTTCGCGCTTGGATGCGACACGATCAGCGTAGCCCGTGAGGCGATGCTGGCCGTCGGATGTATTCAGGCCCAGAAGTGCCATACCGGGCACTGCCCCACCGGCGTGGCGACCCAGAATCGTTGGTTGGTACGGGGCTTGGATCCAACCTTGAAGGCCGCCCGTTTGGCCAACTACATGATCACGCTCCGTAAGGAGATCCTACAGCTGAGCCGCGCGAGCGGCGTAGCCCATCCGGGGCTTTTGTCCGGAGACATGGTCGAGATTCTGGATGGGCGTTTCGGATCGGCGACGCTCCTCGAGCTTTTCGGGTACGAGGAGGGATGGGGGTTTCCGTCCGAGGCGGACCGGCGCGAGATCATGGAGGTGATGACAGGCGGCGGGCCGGATGACGACGCGAATGGCCGAGACGCTTCTGCGCCGCCAGGTTAGTAGCGGTACGTCTCGGGCTTATACGGCCCCTCTTTGTCCACGCCGATGTAGCTCGCCTGCTCGTCTGAAAGCTCGGTGAGCCGAGCGTCCAACTTGTCGAGGTGGAGCCGGGCGACTTTTTCGTCCAGGATCTTCGGCAGCACGTAGACCTTTTTTTCATACTGGTCCCGGTTCTTGGCGAGCTCGATCTGCGCGATGACCTGGTTGGTGAAGCTGGCGGACATGACGAAGCTCGGATGACCCGTGGCGCAGCCCAGGTTGAGCAGACGCCCCTCGGCGAGGATCATCACGCTGTGGCCGTCCGGGAAGATCCACTCGTCGTATTGCGGCTTGATGTTCTCCCTCCGGACGCCGGGCATCTTCTCCAGGCCGGCCATATCGATCTCGTTGTCGAAGTGGCCGATGTTGCCGACGATGGCCTTATCCTTCATGCCCGCCATGTGCTCTGCCGTAATGATGTCCTTGTTTCCCGTGGTCGTCACGAAGATGTCGGCTTCGCCTAATACGTCCTCGAGCCGGCGCACCGTGAAGCCCTCCATACACGCTTGGAGCGCGCAGATGGGGTCGATCTCGGTGATGATCACCCGAGCGCCCTGATTCTTGAGCGCTTGGGCACAGCCCTTCCCGACGTCACCGTAGCCACAAACGACGGCCATCTTGCCGGAGATCATCACGTCGGTGGCCCGATTCAGTCCATCGATGACCGAGTGACGGCATCCGTAGAGGTTGTCGAATTTCGACTTGGTCACGGAGTCGTTCACGTTGATGGCGGGGAAGAGCAGGGTGCCGTCCGTCTCCATTTCGTACAGGCGATGTACACCCGTCGTGGTCTCCTCGGAGACGCCGATGATGTTCGCCGAGAGCCGATGCCACTTCTGCGGATCCTGCGCTCGGGATCTACGCAGAAGCTCGAGAATGACCCCCCACTCCTCGGGTTCGGTCTCTGGGTCGAAATCGGGGATCTCACCCGTGTCTTCATATTCGACACCCCGGTGGATGAGGAGCGTCGCGTCACCTCCGTCGTCCACGATCAAGTCGGGGCCGCTCCCGTCGGGCCACTCGACCGCCTGGTCCGTGCACCACCAGTACTCCTGCAGCGTCTCTCCCTTCCAGGCAAAGACGGGAACACCCTTGGGGTTCTCCGGTGTGCCTTCACGACCCACCGCGACCGCCGCCGCCGCGTGATCCTGCGTCGAAAAGATATTGCAGGAGACCCAGCGCACATCGGCGCCGAGGTCCAGAAGGGTCTCGATCAGCACCGCGGTCTGCACGGTCATATGGAGTGAACCCATGATCTTGAGCCCGGCGAGAGCCTGGTCGGGGCCGTACTCCTCG
>JADFNK010000016.1 GCA_022563405.1 Gemmatimonadota bacterium
AAACTCTCCTTCACGATGAAGGTCCGAAACCGCGCCGAGCACAAGAAGATCGCCCAGACCAGCAAGATGTTCCTGGCGTACGCCGAGATCACCGTGCCCGAGGAGCAGGGGCGGAGTTTCGAGATTGCCGCAGCCCTCACGGGTGGCGGCCAGGGGGCCATCGAAATCGGCAAACGTGGCATCTTCTATGATCTGCAGGGCAAGGAGTGGGACGCACGAGTGGTGGATACGGTCGAGAACCCCATCAGCCTGGCTGAGGCGATCAGGTCGCCTTTTGTGAAAGCCAAGAAGCTAGTCTCCGAAAAGGTTGAAGCCTTTGTGGGCACCCGTGCCGGGGACCTGGAAAAGGCCACCACCGAGATCACGACGAAGATGGAAAAAGGCGAGTCGTTCCAGCAGGCCGCCGAGGTGCCAACGTCGGGAGCGGCACCGCCTTCCAACTCTGGCATGCAACTGGTGCTGGCCGGCGGCATTGCCTTCGCAGCCGTGGGTTCCTCGCTGGTCTACCTGCTGGACACACTCTCGGAGATCAACCCTCTGAAAGCCGGCCTCGCCTTGGTGAGCATGGTGCTGGTGGTGGCCCTTTTCAGTGGACTCTCGGGTTGGAACAAGCTGCGCAGACGGGACATGAGCGCTCTGTTGGAGGCGTGCGGCTGGGCGGTGAATTTCCGCATGTACATGACGCCAGGGCTCGGCTACCTCTTCAGCCACACGCCCAACTTGCCCGAAGGAGCACGCAAGGAACGGCGCGACCTGGTCACCCTCTTTCTACGCCAGACCGGATACCGCACATCTCGTTGGACTCGTGTCGGCCTGGCTTTCCTATTGGCTGCCGTGCTCACCGGCGTACTCCTGAGCGCGCTTTGGTGGGACGAGATCAAGACCCTTGTGCAGGGATGGCTGAGCGGTTAGCCGGTAATGTCGACTCGGTGGCCCCGGCGATCATCCGCTAGCGGTCGGTTCGCCCTCCTCCAGAACCACCGCCGCGGCACGTTCTCGCCGCTCCTCCCCCCAGAACGAAATCGCCAAGAGCACCGCCCCGCAGGTGATCGACATGTCGGCCACGTTAAAGATCGGCCAGTCCATGAAACCCAGATTGATGGGGCCGATGAAGTCCACCACACCCCGATCCCAGCGCACCCGATCGTAGAGATTTCCCAGAGCGCCGGCCACGACCATCGAAATGGAAACCAGACGGAGCCAGTCCCGCCGTTGGGCCTGTCTCAGAAGCACGAGCAGCAGAACGAGCGCCAGGATCGTGATCGGAATGAAGAACCACCGTGAATCCTCCCCGAGAGAGATCCCGAAGGCCGCGCCGCGGTTGTAGGCGAGGGTGAGCGGTACGAACCCACCCAGAATCTCCAGCCGAGTCCCCCCAGCGAGGGCGTCCAGAGCCCAACTCTTCGTGATGAAATCTAGAATGAGCACCGACGGGATGATCGTAGCGAAGACGGTAATTTTTTCTTTCACGGGCTCGGCGATCTATTGGGTGGGTTGGGGAACTCCCGATTGGGAAAATCTAACACGAAAACAGGCTCTGCAAGGCAAGGAGTCTGAAGACTTGCGCACGACCGGAGTCCCGCGATAAGATCGCCCCGCCGAACGTAGAAAGTACACCTGCTGCCCTCCCCCCCAGCGGCAGGCACCGGCGAAAAGACTCATCCCCCCCATGATCGGAGAGAACCGTGAAACTCAGATTCGTTATATCCGTCACTCTGGCGGGGGCCCTGATGGCTGCAGGATGCACCGGGATCACAACACCTACTGAACCCTACCGACGTATCGCCGGGCCTCGTGATCCTGGATGCCGAGCACGGGGACGAAGGCTCTCACTTCTACTTTCTGCCGCCGATGGTGCCGGATCCGGGCGCTACCGGAATTTTCGATACCACGCAGCCCGCAGCCGTCCAGGTATGCGAGTTGATAGAAATGAGTACGGACTGTGCCGGCCCGCCGATTGCTGAGTTCAACGTAGAGGCAGGGACGATCAACGTCAGCCTCGAGGACGAACACTATATCGCGCTCTGGCACGCAGGCGATTTTTTCCTCGACCTCACCAAGTTGTATCGGATCAGGGTTGTCGTTGGCCAACAAGAGCTGGGGTACGCCGATGTGCAACCCGTGGACAATGGCAAGGCGCTGAAGAACCTCGAGACAGGAGAGGTCATCGGGCTGATCGATAATCGAACCCTCCCGATCAAGTTCCGCGTCGAGGAAGGTGCGATCGACCTCGGGATAACCATCGACGCGACGGCGCTTACCACGTCTCAATTCGCTCTTGGCGGAATCGGCCTCTTCCCTTCGGCTACACCATTGGTGTTGGATCTGGACCCGGGACCGTACACCGTTCAGGACCTTTCCGGGGGGATCCATGGGTTTGTAGTGACAGCGACGGGCCTGGTCAGCTATGCCCCGGAAAAGGAGGAGTACTTCGACGGCGCGGGCACGTCGCGGCTGACGCTGGTCGGCTACGACGTCATCATCGATGCCACGGCATTGACGCCGCCGACTTTCTTTATCGGCGGCATAGGTGGATTCCCCAGCGCCGTCGATGCTACGCTCACCTTCTTACCAGGCGTCAAGAATGTTCAGGACGGTTCCGGTGGGATCCACCTGTTCGAGGTCACCGAGGCGGGTACGGTCGGCTATGAGGCTGTCAAGGAGCCGTTCTTCGACGGCTTGGGCACGTCGCGGCTGACGCTGGTCGGCTACAGCATCATCATCGATGCCACTGCGCTGACGGGGTCGTTCTCTATCGGCGGCACAGGATCCTTCTCGACAACGGTGCCTCACACCATAACGACGCTCCCTGGCATCAAGATGTTCGACCACGACGTCGACTTCAACTTCGAAGTCCAAGAAGTAGACGGAAAGCTGTTTTATGAGGAGCCTCCAGATGTGATGCTGTTCGGGCTAGGCACCAATACTCTGGTGGTACAACCAATAGAGGGGACATGACGAACCCGTAGGTGCGAATATCATGGGAGCTGCCGGTGCTGGCATCTCTACATCAGTGGGGGTATATGGTACCATTGGGGCAGTGATCTGCAACCGAGGAGGACGCTCCATGATCGGCATTCGGAACCCGCATGCAGCCTACGCCAGAAAGCTCAGCGTGCCCGTCGTCACGCTGCTCACGCTGATTCTGGCTGGAGTCACAGCCCAGGGCTCCGCCGGCCAGAGGAATGGTGGCGAGGTCACCTTCACCAAGGACGTCGCGCCGATCCTGCAGCGAAGCTGTCAGAACTGCCACCGCCCCGAGTCGGTGGCCCCGATGTCGTTGCTGACCTACCAAGACGCACGTCGATATGCGGCCCGCATCAAGGAACGGACACAGCTCCGCGACCGGATGGGCGTGATGCCGCCGTGGTTCATCGAGAAGGACATTGGGATTCAGGACTTCCAGAACGATATCTCCCTCAGCGAAGAAGAAATCACCACGATCGCCATGTGGGTGGACGGCGGCACGCCGGAGGGCGATCCGGCAGATATGCCACCGCCACGCATCTTCGCCTCTGCGGACGAGTGGGAAATCGGCACGCCCGACCTCATCATCGACTTGCCGTCGTTTACGATGGAGGCGGAGGCACCGGACTGGTGGGGAATGATCCCGCCGGCGCCCAGCGGGATGACCGAGGACCGTTACGTAGCGGCAATGGAGGTCAAGGAGATCAGTGACGTCGAGGGCGGGGTCGGAGGCCAGTTCATCTACCACCACGCGATCATTGTGTCGATCGGCGGTGGGGGGGGCGGCCAGTGGCCTGTGCACGAGGTAGGTCGCAACGCCGAAGTGTTCGATCCTTTGGCGTCCCCGTTACTCGCCGCGGGCTCGCAGTTCATGGTCCCGGGCGTCCATATGCACGCGAACGGGAAGCGGACGACCGCGCATCTACGCCTAGGTTTCAAGTTCCGACCCGAAGGGTACGAGCCCACGCGGCGCCGGACGTCCCTCGTGTTCGGGAACGGTGAGGTCGACCTCCGACCCATGGAGGCTGGTCAAGAGATCCATATCTACACCACGCTCCAGCAAAACATGAAGATCACAAACTTCGAGCCGCACATGCACGCGGCCGGGGTGAGGATGTGTCTAGAGGCCATATGGGGTGGCCGGACCGAGACGCTGACGTGTGCCGGCTACGACCACAACTGGGTGAAGGTCTACAACTACGCTGAGGAAGTTCAGCCGCTGCTGCCGAGAGGCACGCTCCTGCACGTCACGGCGTACTTCGACACGACTCCGGATAACAAGAACGTGGTCGACCCCAGAAATTGGGGTGGATTGGGCCATCGCTCGATCGACAATATGGCCATCGCCTTCACACCCGGCCTCGTGCTGGACGACGAAGAGTTCGCCGAAGAGGTGGCCAAGCGGCGAGAACGGCTCGGGCTCGCCAAAGGAGAAGGAATGCTCGGGTGTCCGTTGTGCGGCTTCGAGGAACTGCCAGCGAGCCGAAGATGACCCTGAGTTGTTCCGCCACCACAGTCGCAACCGCTGGCGCCGGACTCCTCCTGGCGGTGACGGTGACGCTTGCCGCTTCGCTGCCGTTGAGCGCCCAAGCGCCCCAGAGCGGTCAGAACATCGCGCCCGTCTACGAGGGGTTCGAGACCAATCCCGACGGGTCCTTCAACCTGCTGTTCGGTTACTACAACCGGAACTGGGAGGAGGAGATCAATGTGCCGGTCGGGCCCGACAACAGCCTCGAGCCTGGAGGCCCGGATCGGGGACAGCCGGCCCACTTCTTCCCACGGCGCAACCAGTTCGTCTTCCGCGTGCACGTCCCGGCCGACTTCGGCGACAAGGAGGTAGTCTGGACGCTGACCAGCAACGGCGTGACCGAAAGAGCCTACGGAACGTTGAGGCCGCCGTATGCCGTCGACGAGGTCGTGATGAGCGCCAACTTCGGAGCCGGCGGACAGACGGGCTTCAATCCCTCCCTGGTTGGGAACCTGCCCCCGGAGGTCACCGTCGAGGGCGAACAGCTCATGACGGTGAAAGTGGGCGAGTCGGTCACCTTGAGCGCCGTCGCCACCGACGACGGGAAGCCGAACCGGGGATCGATCCCGGCGACCGTGGGCCAGGTCCAATTCGTCCCCAACTCCGCCACCGGACTGCGCCTGTCCTGGTTTCAGTACCGGGGCCCGGGCAAGGTCATGTTCGATCCACCGCAGGCCAAGGTCTGGGAAGACCGCCGAGACGGTGGCAACTCACCGTGGTCGGCCGGGTGGACGACACCACCGATCCCCCCCGAAAACCGATGGGTGACCCAAGTGACCTTCAGCGAGCCGGGCACTTATGTGTTGCGGGCGCTCGGTCATGACGGCGGCCTCATCGACTATGAGGACGTAACCGTCGTGGTGACTCGATAGCGTTTTCGGCTACTCGTCGTCGAGCGTCGCCAGCGAAACGGAGGCCTGGCCTTCCCCGTCGAACCTGACGCGTACGAGCCAGGGCTGACAACAGACTTCACAGTCCTCGACATACTCCTGGGTAGCGCCACCGCCCGGATCGACGGACAACTCGCTCGACTCCCCGCAATACGGGCAGGAGACCTCAGCCACGTCGTCGAGCTCGGCATCGAGATCGCCTTGGAGCGTGCCGTGCGATTCAAGATCGTCAAAGTCCATGCCCCACGGTGCAATCCTATTCCGCCGAGTGCAAGCTTCTTCTAAGCGCTGAAGGGCGCGCCATCCTCATTCCATATTCGCCCTAGAAACACAGTGTGACATGACGTGCTAAGTGATTTGTTTGCAGTACTCTGCAATACTATCATACCCTGCGGCGGCGGCCGGGTAGACGTCCTTTCCGAAGAAGAACCTGCTAAGGGATCACCCTTGCGCCATCGTCTCAGTGACCGTCCTCGGTCCTCGGTATCAGGGGCTCGCCCCCTTGCCCCCACGTACGATCCCACTGTACTCTGCCGCCGGCGATAGGGTACCTGCTCCATGCCGGCAGCCCCCCCTCCGCCGGGCAAAATCAAGCACAATCACCTACAACCAAACACGACTATGACACCGAAAGAGTTTTTTGAGTTCGCAAAGAAGCACGACGCGAAAATGGTAGATCTGAAGTTCACGGACTTCCTGGGCTCGTGGCAGCACTGCTCGTACCCGATCGAGACCTGGGACGAAGGCACGTTCGAGGACGGGGTCGGCTTCGACGGGTCCTCGATCCGGGGCTGGCAGAGCATCGACCAGTCGGACATGCTGGCCGTGCCGGATGCGTCGACGACAGTGCTCGATCCGTTCTACCAGCGGCCGACGGTGAGCGTAATCGCCAACATCGTAGACCCCATCACGAAAGAGGACTACTCGCGCGACCCCAGGCACGTCGCACGCAAAGCGGAGGCGCACCTGAAGTCGACGGGGATCGCCGACACGTGCTACATCGGGCCGGAGCCGGAGTTCTTCATCTTCGACTCGGTACGCTACGAGCAGAACGAGCATCACGGCTTCTACGAGATCGACTCGGTGGAAGGCGCGTGGAACACGGCGCGCTTCGAGGAGCCCAACCTGGGCTACAAGCCGGGCTACAAAGGCGGCTATTTCCCGGTGAGCCCGACGGACACGTATCACGATCTCAGAGGCGAGATGGTGTACGCGCTGATCGACATCGGGATCGTCGTGGAGGCCCACCATCACGAGGTGGGCACGGCGGGCCAGTCCGAGATCGACATGGAGTTTGCTCCGCTCCTGAAGATGTCGGATCAGTTCGCGTGGTATAAGTACATCATCCGCAACGTGGCAAAGAACCACGGCAAGACGGTGACGTTCATGCCGAAGCCGCTGTTCAACGACAACGGGAGCGGAATGCACACACACTTGTCGCTGTGGAAGGACGGCATCCCGCTCTTCGCTGGAGACAGCTATGCGGGCATGAGCGAGATGGCCATGCACGCGATCGCGGGGGTACTCAAGCACGCGGGTGCGGTGCTCGCGTTCGCGGCGCCGACGACCAACTCGTACCGGCGGCTGGTGCCCGGCTTCGAGGCCCCGGTCAACCTGGCGTACTCGCAGCGCAACCGCTCCGCCGCGGTCCGGATCCCGATGTACTCGGACAACCCGAAGGCGAAGCGCTTCGAGTTCCGGTGCCCCGATCCGACGGCCAACGGCTACTTGATGTTCTCGGCCCTGCTCATGGCGGCGCTCGACGGCATCGAGAACGAGCTGGATCCAGGTGAACCGCTCGACCGGGACATCTACGACATGTCGGCCGCGGAGCTCGCGGAGTGGCCACACACACCGGGCTCGCTCGAGGAGGCCCTTGGAGCGCTCGGTGAGGACCATGCGTTCCTGACCAAGGGCAACGTCTTCACCGACGACCTCATAGAGGAGTGGATCTCCTACAAGACGGAGAACGAGATAGAAGAACTCCGTCTCCGGCCGCATCCGCACGAGTTCTATCTGTACTACGACAACTAGTCGAAACCGCTGACTGGGGGGCCGCTCGAAGCGGCCCCCTGGGCTCGCGGCTTTCCCTCCTCGGCTCGAACCCCGCTAACCGTCCTCGGCTTCGCCGAGGCCGGGCGGGTTCGCCTCCCGCCGCCACAGAAGAGCTCTCAAACCCAAAAAGCCCTGACCACCTGAACGATGATCAGAGCTTTCTGATGGAGGCGGCGGGAGTCGAACCCGCGTCCGCAAGTGGATCCTACAGAGCGTCTACGTGCGTAGCGTCACTCAGTATTTCGCCCGGGGCGGCGAGCGAGCAACCGACCCCCAAACTAGCTACCTGAACATCTCATCCCTGACCAGGGCAGCACCGGCCAGAGACCAGCCCGACTCATCGACGTCTCGGAGACCCGCCTCGGGCAGGCAGATCAGGAAACGGACTACGAACCGAAGTTACGCAGCCAATGCCAGTTCATTGTTGGCAATTAAAGTTTTCCAAGGGGTTTTACGAGGACCCAGGAACCTCGGCACGCTACTCCATATTCACCAAACGCGTCGAAGCCGTGACGCCCCCGGTGTCCTTCCGGCCTATGGCCGTCCTACCTGTAACATAAGCCTTATTACCCCCCGGAATGAATCGAAGGTCCTGGTCAGGCGGCCTCGTCCGCTCCCGCGAGGTGCCTCGCCAGGTACGCTTCGAGCAGGGTCTCGACCTCGTCGAGAGACGTGATCTGGAACAACTGCGTACGCAGCGCCCGTCCACCGGGAAGACCTTTCGTGTACCAACCCAGATGCTTTCTGAACTCCATCAACGACTTCTTGGGATTGTCTTCGTACCGGATTCCATGGCGCGCGTGCTCCAGGCAGATCTCGAACCGTTCCTCGACGCTCGGACCCGCTGGGATAGGATTTCCGTCGAGGGCGGCCCGTGCCTGGCCAAAAACCCAGGGTGAGCCGTGCGAGCCCCTCGCGATCATCACTCCGGCGCAGCCCGTCTCATCCCTCATACGTCGAGCGTCCTCCCCGGTGTTGACGTCACCGTTGCCGATGACAGGAACGTCGAGGGCATCGACCAGAGCAGCAATTTCGTCCCACCGAGCTTTGCCCCCGTACATATCCGTGCGGGTCCGGGCATGCAGGGTCACCATACGCGACCCCGCATCTCGGCATCGCAGTGCAATGCCAACCGGATCACGGGAAGGCTCGTCGTAGCCGCTCCGGATCTTGGTGGTCACCGGCAGATGTGTATTCCGCGCCACGGATCGGATGATACGCTCGACGAGGTCCATATCACGAAGGCAGCCTGATCCGCCATTTCGCTTCACGATCTTCTTGACCGGACATCCGAAGTTGATATCGATGAAATCCGGGCCGAAGAGATCCGTTACCAAGGCAGAGGCTTCGCCCATCGTCTTGGGGTCGGCTCCGAAAATCTGGATCCCGATCGGCCGTTCGTCCTCGCTGAAGCGGAGGTGCTCACGAGTCTGCCGGTTTCCTTGCATGATACCATCGGCGCTCACGAACTCCGTCGATACCACGTCGGCACCGAACCGTCGGCAAAGCCGGCGGAACGGAGCTTCGCTCACTCCCGCCTGGGGCGCGAGGAAGAGCGGCGTTCGGCCGCTCGCCATCAACTCGAAGACATCAGTCGCCATGTCGAGAAAGGTAGGCTTCGGCGAAACAAGGGTGAAGGGCCACGAGGCTTCCAGGCCTTTGACAGTCCTTCGAACACCGAAGATATTGGACCGTTGTTCTCACCGCACTTGAACTCACGAAGGGCTGCCCCTTCCGAGGTATCCATATGAAACTCAGAGAGTTGTTCACGGCGGATGTCGTGAACCTCAATCTCACGTCGAAGTCGAAAGACGAGACGATCGACCAACTGGTCTCCCTTCTCCAACTCGACGAAAAATCAGAGGCCATCCTCTACAAGACGCTCAAACGCCGAGAAAACCTCGGATCGACGGGAATCGGCCGTGGCATAGCGATTCCCCATTGCCGCTCACTCGTAGTAAGCCGTCTCCGCCTCGCCTATGGAAGACGGCCCGGAGGAGTCGAATTCAAGGCCATCGACGACGGTCCGGTCTACAACTTCTTCCTCATTGTGGCGCCTCCGCTGGAGGTATCCAATCAGTACCTCCCGGTCCTCGGCAAGATCGCGCAGTTCGCGAAAGACGATGACGTGCCGGGCCTACTGGCTGATCTCGAGGAGCCCGAAGACTTTCTGAAGTTGTTGGAGGAAAGAGCCACCTGAAGAAGGGGCCTTCTGAGGAAGGGGCCTCCTGAGGAAAGAAACGGCCTGATGTGGCTGCAGGCTACTTCGCCACGAATATCCGTCTCACGGTCGAGGAGCCGTTCACGATCAACTGGATGAAGTAGGCCCCAGACGCCACCTCCCTACCGTATTGATCGAGCCCATCCCAGTACGCCACGTACTGGCCGGGGCTCGTGTATTCGAGATCGACGAGGGGAGCTTGTCCGCTGGGATGGTTGAGCGCAGTGGGATTGGAAGCAGGCTGCAGGAGGACGTTGAGGATGCGCATAGAAACGACAACCGTTCCTCCGTCAGAGAACAGGGCTTCGTGAAGCTCGAAGGGAATCCTGGTCTCAGGGTTGAACGGATTGGGGTAGTTCTGCCCAAGCGTAAATCCGCTTTCTGGCGCCCCGGCTGCTTCTGGATCATCCGGTAGTATCTGGGCCGAAAGCCCCGGCCCAAGCACGAAGAGCACAGAAAACATGAAGACGCTCCGTATGCGTCCCATTCTATACCCACCTATTGCAGTAGCTGTTGGACTAATCGCCCTCCATGGTGATTTTCACTCGCCCCCGACCCGGTGCTGCCCACACTAACATTGGTATGACTCGTCTCCACCTAATTTGGTTCCATCTTAACCACATCTCTCCCGTCCGGGCCCCGAATCGTGAGGCCGATCTGGTCGAAGTGACTCAGGATCGGGATCAGATGCTTGCGCGTCACTGGGATGAGTTCACGGAAGTCGGAAGGGCCCAGTCCGGTCGCACCGGCGAGCTCCGTGGCCACCCGCTCGGCCGTGGCGGAGAACCCATCGGCGTCCAGAAACAGCTCGTTTTCCAACGCCACCAGCTGGCCTCGACGCTCCAACAGCTTCAAGAGGGGCCAGAGGTCGTCACGACCCCGCAATGCCTCCGGTAATTCCGAGACCGATGGCGCCGCCAGGCCGGCGTCCCGGTAGACACCGAGCAACTCGTCCATGACCTGTTGCTGCCGTTCGGTAACGACGGGTTCATATCCCGGCCGTAACACCGAGCTGTCCCGTACCTCCAAGGATCCGGAAGCGACCGCTTCGCTCAAGAGCAGGTCGGCGAGTCGCCCTTCATCGTGAGTCGGTACGGTTTGGCGCAACAACTCCACAGCGATACCGGCACGAAGCGGTTCGTCTCGGTGGAACGCGTCGACGGCCTCGTGCATGAGCGTGCGGGCCGCCTCGACGATCGACCCGTCGAAGACCCGGCCCCCGGCCTCGCGGGCCCCTTCCTCGCCGAGCGCTGTCGTCGCCGACCGGCCCTCTTCGGGGGGAAGGCCCGTGCGTATCGGCACTTCATCCACGGCGATGCCCCTCCATGAAGCCAACCGAAGGGCGGCGCCGAGAGCCGCTTCGGAGTCCCCGTGGATGATCGCCTGCAACTCCGAGGCCTCATGGGGACGCAGCTTCTTTCGTTTGGGTGGGAGAGCCTCTGCCACGACGCCCCCCCCGATCGTGGTCACGGGAGAGTACGAGCGGATCACGAAGCGATCCCCGGTTCGCGCCAAAAGAGGCCGCTCCAACCGCAGCTGGACCCACCCCACGTCTCCCGGCCGGACCTCACTTCCCTCCAGCATGACCACGCGGGCCATGACCTCCGTGGTGCCGAGGTGTACCCTGACGCGCTGACCCTGTTTGACCTTCCAGCCCGTCCCTTGAATTACACGCAGCTGTGCCGTGAGCATTCCGGTCGCCCCCCAAGCACCCTCGGCCACAAGGACCTGACCGCGTTCGGCACTATCGAGGTCGATTTCCCCGCCCGTGAGCGCCACCGCCGTACGCTCCCCCGCTCCAGCATCGTTGACCTGAATCCCGTGCACCTGGAGGCCCCGCACTCGCCCATGGACACCCGACGGCTGCAGAACCACAGCGTCACCGATGGAGAGGCGCCCGCTCCAGAGCGTCCCCGTGACAACCGTACCTGTCCCTCTGACGGTGAAGGCGCGATCGATCGGCAGCCGGGTAAGGTCCTCGCTGGAACGTTCCGCCGCCCCCTCGGCCACTTCCACCAAGCGATCCTTGAGTTCCTCGATCCCGGCGCCGGTAGCCGTCGAGGTGGCCACGACGGGCGCCTCGCTGTAGGGCGACTCCCGAAGGGCCTCTCGCACCTCCTCCTCGACCAACGGGAGCCACTCCTCTTCCACGAGGTCGGACTTGGTCAGCGCCACGACCATCTGTTCGACGCCGAGCAGTTGGACGATCTCCAGGTGCTCCCGCGTCTGCGGCATCATTCCCTCATCGGCGGCCACCACCATCAGGACCAGATCCATGCCGGTGGCACCGGCGAGCATGTTGCGGATGAAACCCTCGTGGCCCGGGACGTCCACCACGCCCATCCGGAGGCCTTCCTTCGGAGTGAAGTCCGCGAATCCGAGCTCGATCGTGATGCCGCGGGCTTTTTCCTCCAGCAGGCGATCCGTGTCCACGCCGGTCAACACCTTCACGAGCGCGGTTTTCCCGTGATCGATATGGCCTGCGGTCCCAAGAATCAGGCGCTTCTCGGTCACTCGTCCAAACCCGCCACGGAGCCGAAAATCTTGAACGTCTTGAGAGGTTTCGATCCCGAAATGTGATAGGTCACGAAGTCGTGGAGCAGCCGCAGATGCGCCCTGGGCTTCCCGAGCACTTCAGGTACGGTCCCTCGGAGCAGCGTCGCCAGCTGTTGGCGGGCGCCGGGGCCTACGCGGGGTCCCGAATGATCGGAGCCACAGCCGGAGCAGCGCACCCCACCTGCGGAGAAGTCGAAGCGTAGCACCTCCGTGGCGTCCAGTGTCTTGCCACAATGGACGCACCGATCGATGTGCGGTTCGTAACCGAGTGTGGCCACGAGCATCCACCCCTCGGCGAGCACGGCTCCGACGATCCCCGCCAGGGGCTCCGTGTCGATCCGCCGGAGCGCATTGGTGAGCCGCTCGAATACCTGCGGGCTCGGGTCGGGCGCGGCGTGCAGGAGTACGATTTCCGCGAGTACGGAAGCCCCGGCGAAACGAAGGACGTCTCTCCCCAGAGATCCACCCGCTTCTTCGACGGCGAACTCCTTGAAGGTCTGGAGGTCGCGGGTCGGTCTTACGTATGCGGTGAGCTCGCCTCGGGAAAATGTGTCCAGGGCGCCGTGTCCGCGTGCACTACTTCTGCGAACGCCCTTCGCCATGACGCTCACGAGTCCGAGGTCCTTGGTATAGAGTCTGAGGACTCGACTCGTTTCGCTGTAATTGAAGGACCTGAGGAGAACCGCCGGGGTGCTCACGACTGACATCTTCGTCCGTGCTCTTCTTAGTCGCCGGTCCGGAGCAGGGCCAGAAGTGCTTCACGCCGCTCCAGGATCTCCGATCGCGCGTCGGGCTCCGACGCTTCCGCAAGCACATCGTCTATTCGGGCCACTTCCAAGATCAGGGCCTCACGGCCCAGACCCACCCCGGCCACCACCCGTCTTCGCGGACGTGCGTACGCCAAGAAGCCCCCGCCCACCAACATCACCGTGGCCAGCAGCCCGAGCCACTCGAGCGGAAGTGGGCCTTCCTCCTCGGTCTCGACAAGGATGAGAGTCACATCCATCATTTCACTCCCCACGTAACGACGATAGGGGTTCCCCGGCCCGAGAGGCACGACGCCCAGAAACTCCAAGCCCTCCACACGAAGCGGGGGGGCGGGCTCCCTGATCATGAGTTCGAAACTTTCGGTTCTCCCAGGGGCAGGGATCGTCGATGAGAGGTTTTCCAGGCGGTACCGAATCATGAGCAGCCGGCCCCCCGGAGGAAGGGGCGCGTTGACGCGGACTCGCCCACCTTCGAACGTGACCGTGTTCGGCGGCAGATCACCTTCTCCCAGTTCAGGCTGCGTGGCGCCAGGAGGGAGGGGGTAACTCCACACGACACCGTTTTCCTGGGCCACGAGGGTTCGAGCGCTCTGGTTGTCGATTATGAAAGCGTCGGTCGCGACCCACTCCTCTCCAGTGAATTCGAGGAACAGATTTCGTACTTCCAGAGGAAGTGATACACCCTCCGGTGGCACCTCTTGCGCCTGGAATACTTGCACGACGTACACGCTGTCCAAATGCTCTGCGGCCGTGATCGCCCGCCCGAAGTACAAGACCCCATCATATTCGACGGAGGCGAAGTAGACGTCACCCTCGGCGGCGTCGGCCGGCACGGTCGGAAGCAGAAATCGGAACTCACCCCCCGGCCCCACGGCCACGACATCCACCTCTCCCGTTCCTCCGGGGCCCACGCGGTGGAGGATCGCGGTCGCAGAATCAACCGGCGAATCCCCTTCGAGTACGATCCCTTCGAGAAGAAGCGAGTCCTGCTGCGCCGGAGAGGATGGTGGGTTCCCCTGCCCTGAAAGGGCGGACGCCTCGCCCACGACGAAACACACGAGCACCGCCGCGAATGTGACAGAACTACGGAGTGAAGCGACCAAAATCCTCGGGGGCAAGCTTGCGGAGGTACTCCTTGAGTTCCTCGCCAGCCATCTCCGTGTCGGGCTCCTGTTCGAGTACCAACGGCTCGCCGACCGATGGCTCTCCTGGCGCTTCAAGAATCCCGCGTTCCAGGAGCGATTCATCGGCGAAGATATCGGCTTGGAGCCGCAGCGCGAGGGCAATCGAATCCGAAGGACGGGCGTCGACCGAGATCACGTCTCCGTTTTGTCGAAGGATCATTTCAGCGAAGTAGGTGCTCGCTTCGACCCGGCTGATGATCACCTTCTGGAGGGCACCCCCGAGACCACCCACAACCGAGGCGAGCAGGTCGTGGGTCTGTGGCCGTGGATACTTCTTCGCGGCGAGCTCACAGGCGATGGCGTGGGCCTCCATGTGGCCGATCCATATCGCGAGCACGCGCTCGCCGTCGTCCTCCTGGAGGACGAGCACCGGAGTGTCGGACGCACGGTCCAACCTGAGACTCTGCACGGAAACCTGAACCAGCAACGAATCCGCCCCCTTCAATTTCACACGTCCATCGTTTCGACATTACCAGTACTCCGGAGTCCGACGGGAGTTCTCCGTGGGAAACCCGCGGCTGTTCTCCGCGGCAAACCCGCGGCCGTTCTCCGCGAGAAGGCCGCGGTGGCGCCGGGTGGGATTCCTGGGGAGAGCCCTAGAGTTTCAGCTCGGTTCGGATATCATCCACGCGATCGGATTTTTCCCATGGAAACAGCTGGACGCTGCGTCCATCTCCGAGACACCGTGACTCCGGCGTACGGCCGAAATGTCCGTATGCAGCGGTCGGACCAAAGATCGGCGTTCGCAGTTCCAGTTGGTCGATGATCGACTGAGGTCGAAAATCGAACACGTTCTCCAGAGCACTCGCCAACTGCTCGTCGGGCAGTTTCCCGGTCCCGAAGGTGTCGACAAAAATCGACACCGGCCGGGCAACGCCGATCGCGTAGGCGAGCTGAATCTCGCAGCGCGAGGCCACCCCGGCGTCCACGAGGTTGCGCGCCGCCCAGCGGGCAGCGTATGCCGCCGACCGATCGACCTTGGTCGCATCCTTTCCGCTGAACGCGCCACCACCGTGCCGGCCCATGCCGCCGTACGTGTCGACGATGATCTTCCGACCGGTCAATCCGGCATCCCCATGGGGCCCACCGATCACAAAACGGCCCGTCGGATTGATGTGAAACGTGCAGGTGTCGGGATCGAGAAGATCCGAGGGAATGACGGGAAGGATCACTTCGCGAATGACACTCTCGCGAATGGTGTCGATCTCCATGTCGGGCGCGTGTTGGGTGCTCACCACAACGGTCTCCACCGACCGGGGTCGGCCGTCTTCATACGCGACACTCACCTGCGATTTGCCGTCCGGTCGGACCCAGGGTAGGGTGCCGTTCCGCCTCACCTCCGCCAGACGTTTGACGAGGGCATGGGCGTAGAAGATGGGGGCAGGCATGAGCTCAGGCGTTTCGTCGGTGGCGTAGCCGAACATCATACCCTGGTCGCCCGCTCCGCCCGTATCCACACCCATGGCGATGTGCGGGGACTGCTTGTCGAGGGTCGTGAGCACCTCACAGCTGGCTCCATCGATCCCGTACTCGGCATCGTCATAGCCGATCTCGAGGATCGTCTTTCGCACGAGACTCGTCACGTCGACCTGGCTCGTGGACGTGATCTCACCCGCGATGACCGCCATGCCGGTGGTCACGAGGGTCTCACACGCCACCCGGGAGTTCGGATCGTCCATCAGCATGGCGTCCAGAATGGCATCGGAAATCTGATCCGCGACCTTATCAGGATGGCCTTCTGTGACGGATTCGGACGTAAAGAGAGTATGGCTCACGGCTCACTCGATATTTTTATTATTAGGTCGGTCCCAGGGACCGGATGGCGATAGCCACCCGCTGATACAAAAAAACCTATTCCGTCCCTTCGAGAGGGACAACCTTGAAGGCTGTTTAATCGGACGTTGGGAGATTCCATCGACCGGAGAACGCCGACAGATCCACCGTCCCGCCAATCCCCTTCACCAAGCATTCCACGACTTCCCGACTCGTCGGCGCGGCGAGGGCGGCCTTGGCCGCCCGGCGTGCGTCTTCCATGCGGAAACAACGCACCATCTTCTTCACCTCCGGGAGCGAAGGCCAAGCGACCGACAGGGTCGTGATGTCTAGCCCCAGCAGCAGAAATACCCCCAAGGGATTGCCGGCCATTTCGCCGCATACGCTCACCTCGATACCGGCGCTCTTCGCCACCCGGGAGACGCTGTTCAGTTGCCGGACAACCGCGGGATGGAACGGATTGAAGAGCTTGGCCAGCCTCGCGCTCGTGCGATCCACGGCCAGCGTGTATTGGGTGAGGTCGTTCGTGCCGATCGAAAAGAAATCGCTATGCCGAGCCAGCTCCGCCGCCTCCAGAGCCGCCGCCGGTGTTTCCACGAGGATGCCGAGTTTATAACCGGAATTAAAAGGTATGCCGTCTCGGCGGAGACGCTCTTCCTCTTCCTCGACGAGCTCCCGGACCTGCCTGATCTCTTCGACGTCGTTGACCAGCGGCAGCATGATCCGGATGTCCCCGTGCGCGGAGGCTCGGAGGATGGCCCGGAGCTGGGTGCGGAACAACTCCGGCTCGTCCAGGCAGACACGGATCGCGCGCCAGCCGAGGAAAGGGTTCTCCTCCGCCGGCATGTGCAGAAACATCGGGAATTTGTCGCCGCCGAGGTCGAACGTGCGCACCGTGACCACCTGTTTCGGAAACGCCTCGGCGACACTCCGATAAGCCAGGTACTGCTCCTCTTCACCTGGCATTTGATTCCGGCCGACCACCAGAAATTCCGTTCGGAACAGCCCGACGCCCTGCGCGCCGTGGAGGCGGGCCCTCTCCGCTTCCCCCGGCATATCCAAGTTTGCGCGGAGCTCCACGGGCTGCTCGTCAGCGGTGATCGAAGGGAGTTGGGCGATGCTCTCGAGCTCATCTTCCCAGGCGAGAATCTGGGTCTCCCGCTCCCGGAAGACGCCGCGATCGTGATCGTCGGGATCCAAAACCACCCGTCCGATCCGACCGTCCACGATGGCCTCCTGCCCCGCCCGGGCCTCCGCTGACACGACTCCCATGCCGCATACGGTTGGGATCCCGAGAGAGCGCGCGAGCATCACCCAGTGCGCCGTTCGAGTTCCATGATCGGCCGCGATGCCGAGCACCAGCTTGGGATCGAACTGGACGGTCAGGCTGGGCGTCAGGTTGCGAGTGACGACGATGACATCTTCCCCCAGACTGGATACGTCGGTGGGGTCCGGCAGGCCCAGAAGCTTATGTAGCAGTCTGACTTGGAGATCCTGGAGATCATTGAGCCGATCGAGCACCATGGGGTGGGCGGTCCGACTCCATTTCGCCTGGATTTCGAGCAGGCGCCAGTCCAACGCCCGCGCGGCGGAGAGTCGATTCTCGCGAATGTAACGTGTCGCGCCGTCGATCAGCTCCGGGTCCTCCAACATGAGAAGCTGCGGCTCGAAGATTCTCGCCTCGACCGCTCCGAGGCGCTCTTCGGTGGAATCCTCGATGTCGAGGAGCCGCTTCTTCGCCCACTCGAAGACCTCCCGGAGATGCTCTACCTCGCCCTCTACCTCATCGGAATCGATCGACCGGTGCGGGACCTCCGGCACACCCCAATTCAGGATATGGACCCGGCCCGCACCGATCCCCTCGGAAGCGCCAATACCGTCGAGAACTTTAGACACCGTGCATCTCCTCAAAACCTCTGGCGATCAAGTCTCCCAAGGCGGCAAGTGCGTCGTCCGCGTCGGCACCCTCCGCGCGAATCATCAACTGCGACCCCTTTTCCGCCGCCAACATGAGCACACCCATGATGCTCTTGGCGTTCACCTCCACACCGTCCTTTTCCAGCCACAAATTGCAGTGGAACGAGCCGGCCAACTTCACGAACTCCGCCGCCGGACGGGCGTGAAATCCCAGCGGATTGACGATTTCGACTCGGCGTTCCATGCGTTCGTCGCTCATACGCTTCGTTCGTCCGTCATACGTTCCCCAGCGCCGTGAGCAGCGTGATCACGAGGACCAGGACGAGCGTGGTCCCCCGCAACGCACGGTGTCCAAACTTGAGTCCCACTCCGAAAGCCGCAATCGCTGCGAACGACCAGAGAGCGCCCGGGTTCTCCGCCGCAAAGCGGCTGACCAGAAACGCACCCGTCAAAATCCCGAGAAGCAGCGCACCCCCCGAAAAAACGCGCTGGCTCAGCCGTGAAAGTTCGGCTCCTCGAACACGAACACCCACGTCCTTGCCGTGCTGGAGACCTTGGCTGTATCCCCACCAGCGTAGCGCCAAGTGTCCCGAGTTGTATACGATCAGAAACACGCCCACCGGAATCCACGGCGGGGCTCCGGCCCAAGTGAGCACCAGAGCCAGCAACAGGGTCGCAGGAAGCCACGCGCCCCAGATCAGGACGTCCCCGAGCCCCCCGAGCGACCCCTGGATCGCCCGCTTGAACCTCTCGATCGACTGGGTGTCCGTACCGCCACCCTCCATCCGTGCCACGGCACCGAGCACGAGCCCGGCCAGGTAGGGGTGGGCGTTGAACGGCCCCATGTGGCTCCGCACCGCCTCATCCAACTCGTGCCCCGACAGCCCGCGTCTACGAAGCAACGGAATCATGCAATAAGCGAAACCCGAGCCCAACATGGAACGATAGTTCCAGGATCCCTGGATGACGAACAGTCTGAGAAAACTCGACATCCAACCCGGTGGTTTCCCGGTTTCCAGGTTCGTCACAGGTATGCTCCAACGACGCCGGCCACGAGCCCGACCAGAAAGACGGCGCGGCGACTCTGCCACCCGCCAAATCCCTTGAGCAACGCCCCGAGATGGACTGAAGCACCCACCAGAACGAGCGCCACCGTCGTTTCATAAGGCAACGGCCATCGCGACACGAGTACGCCAGACAGCCAACTTCCCACGACCACGGTCACCGCCGTGACGGCCGCTCCACGCACGAAGTCGAGGAGTATCGACGAAAGATGCGCGCCCGTGATCTTCGGCGCGGTCACCGACCCCGCTTCGATCCGGTCGAAGAGATCGCCGACCAGGTGCCGTTGGAGACCCACGGTCATGCCACCTAGCTCGGCGACCACCAGTCCGGCCACCAAGCCCAACGCCAGTCCAGCCAGGCCACCAGCCGACACCGCAACCGCCACGGCAACCACCGAAGCCGGTCCCGTCTCCGGAACGCGGGAGCCGCCGGCAGGGACCCCCGCGAGATAGAAGAGTTCGAGAATCGCTCCGATCTGCAAACCCAACGCGGGGTCTCCAAGGCACCAGCCGGCGAGCGTGGCGGCGACGAGTGGGCGCGAAACCATGAACTGCCCGACCGACGTCGCGTCGAGGGCCAGGAGCCCGCCAAGAACGGCAAGGGACACAGACATGGAGCTCCGTTCCTAGCCCAAGAGCGCTTCTAAGGTGACCGCACGACTCCCCGGCAGGTCCCGGGCGGAGATCTCGACGCCTTCGGCCGCGAGGGCTTGAAGACCCTCCACTTCCGCCGGACCCAGGTACACATAGGGCACACGCTCGGTGCGACCGGCGGCGTGATGCAAACCCCCGAGGTTGACCTCGCGCCCACGGAGACCACTACGCTCGGCCAGTCCGTTCATCGCGGCGACCGTACGCGTCAGCACCACCGTCCGCTGGGAAGCAGCGTCCAGTTCGCTGAGGCGTGCCCTGGCTTCTTGAACCGTCAGGAAATCCGCGGTCGCCGTGTCGGGGAGGCCCAGCCGGTAGAGGTCCTGCTCCCATTCGGTTGTCGCCAACTCATCGTCCACGACCACGTAATGCTCCACCTCGAGTTCCGGCCCCCAACCCATCACCACCTGCCCGTGGATGAGTCGCTCGTCGATTCGGTATAAGACGACTGACATTTATGCGGGCGGGTCGGGGGCCGGCGGGTTACCGGTCTTGACGCCTTCTCTACCCTTTGTGAGGAGACGCGGAACGAGCTGGGAAAGGGCGAGCTCCCGATGAAACACGAACTCGAGGAGCATCGGAAGGTTCATGCCGAACACCACTGCCCGGCGACCGCTGTTTCTGCACGTCAGTTGAGCCGTCAGCGCGCAACTTCCGGTGCCGAGATCGGTGAAAACGACAACCGGCGCACTCCCCACCAACAGATCCAGCTGCTCGGCCAGTCCCTGCGGATTCTGCCCCTCGTTGCTCATCGCCACCAGAACACCCTCGTCCAGATCAGTGATCCTCCGGACGGCGTCCACCATTCCTTCGGCCAACTTCCCATGACTGAGCAAGACGCCCCGCACCAGTTCTACGTCACTCATACGCCAGTTCCACGTTCACTCACACACCGGCTCCACGTCACTCATAGTCCTGTTCGAAGTACTCATGCACCGGACGCATCGCGTCCTTCAACCGCTGATTGAAGACCTCCGCGGAGTCTATACCCGCATACTTCAGAAGGTGATTCATGGCCACCACCTCCGAGATTACGGTGATGTTCTTTCCGGCATTGAGCGGAATCGTGACTTCGGGAACCTTGATCCCGAGCAGGTCGACCTCGGTCGTGTCGAGTCCGGTCCGGGTATAGGCGGTGTCTTCGTCCCAAAGCTGCAGGCGGACGATCACTTCGATGCGCTTCTGCTGGCGGGTCGCGTGGATCCCAAAAAGCGCTCGGATGTCGATGATGCCGAGGCCCCGAATTTCCATGTGGTGGGCCTGGAGCTGATGGCCCTGTCCGAGAAGGATGTCCGGCCCCCTCCTCGAGACGATGACCAGGTCATCCGCCACGAGTCGGTGCCCTCGCTCGACCAGGTCCAAAACACACTCGCTCTTCCCGACGCCGCTGTCTCCGACGAAGAGCAACCCAACGCCATATACGTCGGCCAAGGAGCCATGGACATTCGTTCGGGGGGCGAGAACCGCATCGAGATAGGGCTTGATGTGCCGGTAAAAGTCCTTAGTGCTGAGACCGGAGCGGAGGATCGGAATCGAGCACTCCGCCGCCACCTCCAGCAGTCCATCGGGCAGCGACAGACCTTTCGTGACAAACGCGACCGGAATTCCGAAAGAAAACACGCCCCTGACCCGTTCGCGTCGCTCCTCTGGCGTCAGACCCCGCAGATAAGCGATCTCGGTCTCACCAAACACCTGGATTCGATCTGCCGAGAACCGCTCCGTGTACCCCGTCAACGCGATCCCGGGGCTGGACAGATCGGGGTTCGAGACCCTCCGATCCAGGTCGATCTCGGGGTTCAGGACCTCGAGCTGAAGCGTCTCATGCCGCTCATCGAACAACCGCTGGACGGTGATCTCGGGGATCAACTCCGGCGACGGCCCCGCCGAATCGTTAGACAAACGGCGCTACTCCTCCGAGAGAATTTCGGCTCGCGACGGAGCTCGGTGGTCCGTCACCTGCTCTCGAAGCTTCCGAAGCTGACGCTTCAGGCGGTCGTTCACTTGGCTCAGAGCTTCGCTGAAGTCCTCACCCGCCCCGGTCGCCACGATCGGGTCACGCCGGTCGATGTGCAGAATTCCTTCGACTTTCTTGGAGTTCTTTTCTTCATCGAAAATCACCTCGACGGCCGAAACGGGAGCGCCATATTTATCCAGCTTGGACAGAAGCTCTCGGGTTCGGTCCCGAAGGGATTCGGAGAGAGTGGAATGTCGCGATGTAATCCGAATTTCCATGGACCCTCCCTTCCGGGGTTTTTCACGACTGCTTCAGGGCAGCACGTCGCCTCAAACTCGGGACAACTAGTCGTCCTGAGTATTAGGAAAAGTTAGCTCGGACCGGGCGCGTCTACTAGTGTGCGAGAAGCGTGCGAGAGAGGAACGCCTCCATGGCGCGCGCCGAAGCGTCCCAACCGAATCCCTCGGCGAAGCTCCGGGCGCCGACGCCCAAGCGTTTACGTTCTTCCTCGTCTCCTAGCAGCTCCTCGATACGCCGGCTGAGCGCCTCCACGTCTCCGTGGGGGACGAGAAATCCGGTCTGCCCATCCACAACCGAGTCCCGTAGTCCGGGCACGTCGCTGGCGATGGTCGGCGTTCCACAGGCCGCCGCCTCCACGTTCGATATGCCCCAGCCCTCATTGGCCGACGTGAGGAGATGGATCCAGCTCTTCCGCAGGAGGTCCCGCTTCTCCACGTCGGATATGAAGCCCAGAAAATCCACGTGCTCCGTGAGGCCGAGCGATTCCCGGAGTGCTTCCAGCCTGGGCTGATCATCTCCACGACCCGCCACCAGGAGCCGGCACGAAATCCCCCGCCGCACCAGCGCGGCCACCGCCCGGAGCAAGAGGTCGACCCTCTTGTAGCGTTTGAGTCTCCCCAGAAATACGAGCGTAGCTTCGGGAAAGTGTTCTTCCGGGGGGGGGAGAGGCGACAAAACCTCGAGATCGACCCCGTTGGGAATGATCTCGATCCCACCACGTGGAAGGCCGCGTCGCACGAGATCCTCCGCTGTACTGTCGGAGACCGCGACGGTCGGCACGGATCGGAAGACTCTGGGCACCGGCCGCTCGAGAAGCCAGGTCGCCGCCGCCACGGGGAAGGACGCCTCTTGAAACGCCGTAGCGCCGAAAAGGTGATGAACGATCAGAGCCACTGGTGCTCCAACTCCCCAAAAGGGCGAAAAAAATGGCACCTTGTTGAGGTCCTCCACCACCACGTCGAACCGTTCGGCCCGGAGTCGGCGTCTGAAGTACACGGGGGCGGCCAAAGAAAGTGTGTACCGGCCACCTACCCGATGCACCTCGATCCCGTCGAGCGTAACCCGACGCTCGCACCCCGGCCACGCCGAGCATAGGAGCGTGACGGAATGTCCCCACTTCACGAGCCTGCGGAAAGTTTCGTGGAGATGAACTTCTGCCCCACCGGATTGCGGGTTCTCTCGATCGAGCCAATTGAGAACGAGGATCTTCACACACGGAGCTCCGAGATCAGGCGATCACTCGCTTGTACAGCGCGTCCAAGACACCATTTACAAAACCCGGAGATTCGGGACCGCTGTACCGCTCGGCCAAGCGCACCGCTTCTTGAATGGAAACCTTTGGGGGGATTTCATCGAAACAGATCAACTCGGCGGCGGCGATCCTGAGAATTCCGCGGTCGAGCAGGGCCAGGCGCTCCATACGCCAGTTGTCGAGGGCGACTTCGAGGAGTGCGTCGAGCTCATCCCCTCGGGCGTCCAACTCCGCCACCAAGCGACGCAAGTACGGGATCCGCGACTCCGCGATCTTGCGCATGGCCATGACCGCCTCCAGAGCCTCCGAGACCGTACCCTGCCGCTCTCCCACATCCCACTGGTAGTGGATCTGAAGCGCCCACGCCCTCGCCCTCGTCCGGTCGATCCGCCGGGCCGCGCTCTCAGCGACCCCGCGTGATTTCTTCGAGGCGCTTCTGTGCTCCTTCAAGGACACTCCTTCAAAGGCACTCCTAACTGCCTTCTTCTAGACTCTCGTACAGGCCAATCATGTGCAGTGCGCTTCGTGCGAGCTCACGCCCCTTGTTGCCTGCTTCCCGCGAAGCGCGAGCCCAGGCCTGGTCGGCGGTGTCGGTTGTGAGTACACCGAACAGGAGCGGAGTATCGATCTCCCGGGCGACGGCGCCGAGCCCGGAAGAGGCCTCACCCGCCACGTAGTCGAAGTGTGGAGTCTCGCCCCGAATCACACATCCCAGGGCGATGAATACATCGTGGCGGTCCAGGGCCGCGATCCTCCGAGCCGCTTGCGGCAGCTCCCACGCTCCCGGCACCCAATAGACGTCCACCGCGTCCGCCTCGACGCCGAACTCCTCGAGGGTGCTCCGACATGCCTCCAGCATTTCTCCCGTCACATCGTCGTTGAACCTTGCCACGATGATTCCCACGCGCCTGCCCGGTGCCGGATCGGGATCCGGAAGGTGCGAGCCGATGTGGTTTTGCACGTGCCTTCTAAAGGAGGTGGCCCAACTTCGCTTTCTTCGTGTCGAGATAACCCTTGTTGTGTTCCCCACGCCCCACGCGCAGAGGTTCCGTACTGGTAATCTCGAGATTGTAGCCTTCGAGCCCGACGATCTTCCGTGGATTGTTGGTCAGAAGGCAAATCTTCTTGAGCCCGAGATCGAGGAGAATCTGGGCGCCGATCCCGTAGTCGCGCAGATCCGGCTTGAACCCCAGAGCCTCGTTCGCCGAGACCGTGTCGTGACCCTGGTCCTGTAGCTCATACGCACGAATCTTGTTGTGCAGGCCGATGCCCCGGCCCTCCTGCTTCAAGTAGACGACAACCCCGCGGCCCTTCTCGGAAATCTGCTTGAGCGCAGCCTTCAACTGCGAACCGCAATCACAACGAAGGGAGCCGAATACATCACCCGTCAGACACTCCGAGTGCATACGAACGAGCACCTCCTCGTCACCCTCACCCCCACCGCCGCCCTCTACGTCACCTTTGACCAGCGCGACGTGCTCCCGGTCGTCGATCGGACTCTGGTAGGCGATGATACGGAACGGTCCGAATTCGGTCGGCAAATTCGCTTCTGCCACTCGTGTTACCAGACGTTCCTTGGTCAGACGGTACGACACCAGATCCGCCACCGTGATGAACCGAAGGCCATGCTCCTTCGCGAACACCTCCAACTGGGGGCGGCGCGCCATCGTGCCATCGGGATTGAGGATCTCACAGATCACGCCGACGGGAGGCAACCCGGCGATATTCGCCAAGTCCACCGCAGCCTCGGTCTGGCCCACGCGGCGGAGGACGCCACCTGGGCGGGCCTTGAGGGGAAAGATGTGTCCCGGGCGCCGGAGGTCACCCGGCGTGGTCTCGGGATCCACCAGGACCTCGATCGTCTTGGCTCGATCTTGAGCGCTGATACCCGTGGTCACGCCAAACCGTTGGTGCGCGTCCACGGAAATCGTGAACGCGGTCCCCTGTGGGTCCGAGTTCTCGTCGGTCATGAGGGGAAGACCCAACGCCGTGGCACGAGGCTGCGTCAAGGCGACACAAATGAGGCCCCGGCCAAACTGGGTCATGAAGTTCACCGTTTCGGGCGTCACGAGGGAAGCCGCACAAACCAGGTCTCCCTCGTTTTCACGATCCTCGTCGTCGGCGACGATGATGAGCTTACCCTGACGAATATCCTCCAGAGCTTGTTCGATGGTGTCGAACGGCATGATCAAACACTCCCAGCGCTACGTATACTCCACTACGCACGGCATCCGGCTGTGGCGACGTGCGTTTCACCACATAGATATTACATCAATAGACATTATATCAGCAGTGAAGCCTTCCGGCAGATTGTCGAAGCGGATGAGCGCTCTCAGGAAGCGCCGGGGAGCATCCGCCGAACGTACTTTCCGATCAAGTCACCTTCGACGTTCACACGCGCGCCGGGCTCGAGCGTTCGGAGGTTGGTATGCTCCCACGTGAAGGGGATCACGGCCACCTGGCAGACGTGGTCGTCCGAGATCGCGTTGACCGTGAGGCTCACACCATTGAGGGTGATCGATCCATGGAGGATCGTCGCCAACGCCACATCGGGAGCGATTCTGAAGTCGAGGAGACGATATTCCCCCTTGTCCTCGACAGCGATCAGCTCACCCACGACGTCGACGTGGCCTTGAACGAAGTGCCCGTCCAGACGGGTTCCCACGGCGAGAGCACGTTCGAGATTGACGAGGCTTCCTTCGGTGTAATCGGCTGCGACGGTCCGAGAGAGGGTGGTTCCCACGCTGTTGACCGTGAAGCCCCCGTCCAGAACCTCGACCACTGTGTGACACGCTCCGTCGAGAGAGAGAGACGAGCCGGGCTGGAGATCCCTGAGAACGACCTTCGCATCGATCTCCAGCTCTCGGGCGCCGTCCATCTCTCGCGTGGCCCTTACCGTGCCCACCTCCTCCACGATCCCGCTGAACATCAAACCTCCCGGAAGGCCGTTGGTGAGCCTTCATAGTCGTACGTGAGTAGAAGGTCGGGTCCGAATCGGATCGGCTCGCCCGTGCTCGACCAACCGAGGTCCTCAGGCGTCGAGTCTCCATCCCCAAACGCCGGAACACCTCCCGGCCCGAGGGTCAGAGGTGCCTTGAAAAGATAAAGCCGCTGGGCCAATTCCTCACGTGTCAGAGCCGTGGCCAACCTTCCTCCACCCTCGCAGAAAACGGACCGAATACCGAGACTCCAACAGCGCTCCAGCATCTTTTCCAAGTTCGCTCCTCCCTCCCTCTGCACGACGCCCCCCCCCTGCGCGAGGTTCCCCTGCGGGAGGTCCCCCTGCGGGATCGGCTCCGCCGCCGGCACGATCTCCACCTGAGCACCGGCATCCCTGAGTGTACCGACCCGCTCGGCAGAAGCGGCTTCGGTAGCGAAAATCAGGACCGGCGCTTCGTCTTGGGTACGGAACAGAGACGCATCGGCTGACAGAGCCGCGCTCGGGTCCAATACGATACGCGTAGGAGGAATCCGGGGATCCATGCCGTATCGTACGGTCAGCAAAGGATCGTCGACCCGAGCCGTCTCGCCTCCGACCAACACGGCGTCGAACCCGCTTCTGAGACGATGGACTTCCCTGTTCGCTTCGTCACCCGTGAGGGGTGTCCGCTCGCCCGCCCGGGCGGCGATCCTTGCGTCCAGACTCACCGCCAACTTCAGAGCGAGGTACGGTCGTTGGTACCGGGTCGTATAGAAAAACACGGGATCGACGTCGTGGAACGGCCGGACGTCGGCCGCGGGGCCTACGACCTCGATGCCCGCCTGCGCCAGAAGCTCGCCCCCACCCCCCGGCTCATCGCCCGGCTCGGGAGCCCCGAAGACCACCCGGGTCACCCCGGCCTCCAACAATGCCTCGGCACACGGGGGTGTCTTGCCATGATGGCTACACGGCTCGAGGCTCACATAGGCGGTGGCCCCACGGGCAGCATCTCCAGCAGAACGGATCGCGTTCACTTCCGCGTGCGGGCCGCCGTATTCCTCGTGCCATCCCTCCCCCACGCGCTTCCCATCACGTATGAGCACACACCCGACCATCGGATTGGGATGCACCCGGCCCCATCCCCGGCCCGCCAAAGAGGCGGCCTGCAGAAGCCACTCCCGGTCCGACTCGCTCAGAGACACGTCAGATCGTGAGTCGGGCCGCCACGCTGACGAACGGCGTGATCGCGCCGGGATCATATACACCGGGGTACCCGGCCAGTCCGTCGTATCCGCTCACCCATCCCCCCTCGAGCGAAAGCGTCCACACGAGCCGCGTCATGGACACGCCAGCGAAGTAAACCGAGCGGCGGGTCGTCAGATCCTCCATGAGCCCAATCCCCTGTCCCCCCGGGATCGTGGGATCCGGCACCTGAACGCGCATCTCGCCGTGGTCCCAATTCCATCCGAAGCCCGCCAAAACCGCGAGAGTGAAGAAGTCTTTTCCGATGACTGCGCGCACCGAGGTCGTCGAGATATCGGTATCGATCTGGGTCCCGTCCATATCGTCGGCCCAGTTCACCTGCTGGCCAAAAGACCGCACCGCGGAGACGGTGAGCCCGGGCAGGTTGAACGACTCGCGGAAAATCCCCACCCGCCCACCGACCGAAAGAAGGCTCTCATTGCTCGAGAATCCGTCCGACTCCCCCAGGAAGAGGAGGCTTCCCGACGCGAGAAGATCGAGCGACAGTATGCCACCGACCGTCGGCATCAAAGAGAACCCGTCCAGAACACCCACCGCTACCGAGCCCTTGATCCCGTACACGTAGACGTCGTTCTCGGCCGCAATCCCTGCGCCTCCGTCAACGAGGTCGGGCATTGAGAAGCGCGCCCCCTGGAGGCGGAAGTCGATGCTCACACGCGGTGTGCTGCCCAGCCTTCGTCCGAGGGTGCTCGACGATCCCGAGAGCGCGCCGCCCCCGGCCTCGGCGACGGCGATTCCGCCCCGAATGGCCTGCGCCGCCAGAACCGCGCTCTGGCAGGACGTGAGCAACGCCGCCGATCCACCCGACGCACATTGGGCGACCAGCGGTGTCAGATCCTGGGCGGCGGCAGAGCCGAAACGCCCCGCCACGACCACGAAGAAGAAGCTCACTCGGCAGAAGTTCACCCGACAGATGGCTGACCTCACGCCCACCGTACGCCCTCTCCGGCCTCCACCTCTCCCATGATCCATGCCGGACCATCGGACTGGCTCAGGCTTTTGAGGACGCCGTCCGCATCCTCGGGCGCAACCACTACGATCATGCCGACGCCCATATTGAACACACGCAGCATTTCGTCCCGCTCGACCCGCCCGCCCTCCTCCAGGACCCGGAACACGTTGGGGACCTCCCAAGAAGCAAGGTCGATCACCGCGCCGAGGTCCGATCCGAGCGTACGGGGCAAATTGCCGGGGATGCCGCCACCGGTGATATGGGCCAGCCCGCGCACGAGGCCGGCATCGAGAGCATCGGACAAGACCCGCAAATAGCTCCGGTGAACGTCCAGGAGCACGTCCGCCACCGAGCGTCCGGACTCGGGAAAGTCGTCATCGATCGACAACCCCATGGCCTCGAAAACGATCTTGCGCGCCAACGTGTATCCACTCGTATGGATACCGCTCGATTCAAGACCGATCAGGACGTCTCCGGCACGGACACGGGAGCCATCCAGGACCCTGTCGCGCTCGACGATGCCCACGATGAATCCAGCTAGATCGTACTCGTCCTTGTCGTAAAGATCGGGCATCTCGGCCGTCTCTCCGCCGAGGAGCGCGCACCCATTTTCCTTGCACGCAGTCGCGACTCCGCCCACGACGCGGGGCACGACCGACTCATCCATCGTGCCACACCCGATATAGTCCAGAAAGAACAGAGGCCGGGCTCCCTGCACGAGGATGTCGTCGACGCAGTGATTGACCAGGTCTTGGCCCACGGTGTCGTGCCGCCCCGACATGAACGCCACCTTGACCTTGGTGCCCACACTATCCGTACTCGAGACGAGTATCGGGTTCTCAACGTCTCCGGGGACCGCGTACAGGCCGCCGAACTGGCCCAGCGCGGACACGGTATGTTCGTCCCTGGTGGAAGCCACCAACGATTTGAGGCCCTCCATCACACGCTCGGCAGCGTCGAGATCGACCCCCGCCGACCGGTAGTCCAGCGCACCCGGCTCAGCCATCCGATTCCACCAACTGATGTTCGAAGGACGTCATTTGCTTGAACTGCATGACCCGGTGCAGAATCTCCTTCTCATCGAGCGAGCGGAACCGATCGACGCTGAAGCTCTCCACGGCGTACGAGCCCATCACCGACCCATACACCATGGCGCGCCGTAAATCGTCCGGCTCCTGAGAGTCGACGGACGCCATATGCCCGACGAAGCCACCCGCGAAGGCATCCCCAGCCCCGGTCGGATCGAAGATCACCTCCAAAGGGAACCCCGGCACAAAGAACATCCAGTCCGGCCCGAAAAGAATCGCCCCGTGCTCGCCCTTTTTCACCACAACCAGGCGCGGGCCACGCTCCTGTATCCACCGCGCCGCACCGAGGAGATTGTGATCCCCCGCGAGCTGTCGTGCCTCGGCGTCGTTGACCATCAGAATATCGACACGCTTCAAGAGCTCGACGAGCGCATCCCGACTTCCTTCGATCCAGTAATTCATCGTGTCGCAGATGACGGCCGCCGGCTCCCGCATCTGATCGAGGACCTCCAGCTGGAGCACCGGATCGATATTTCCCAAAAAGACGTACCGGGAGTCCCGATACGCCTCCGGGATGCGCGGTTTGAAGTCAGCGAACACCCCGAGGCGGGTCTCGAGCGTGTCCCTCGAGCTCAGGTCATGCGAATATCGCCCGGCCCAGAAAAAACTCTCACCTTCGGCGCGTTCCACACCCGAGAGGTCCACACCTCGTTCGGTAAGGAAGTCCAGTTTCTCCAAGGGATAGTCGTCCCCGACCACACCTACGAGACGGACCGGAGCAAGCAGGCTCGCGGCGGCGGTGAAAAACACGCCAGATCCCCCGATCACCCGGTCGGCGGAGCCGAAGGGCGTTTCCACCGAGTCGAGAGCCACACTTCCTACCACTAAGATCGACATCGAGACATCCTCTCAATCCTCGTCCGCCCGCGCCATCTGCTCCGGAGCCAGGATGCCCAAGATAGCCAACCCGTTTCGAAGCACGATCTGTACCGAACGGGCCAACGCGAGTCGTGCGTTGCGGAGCCGCTCATCCTCGACCAGCACCGCCAAATCGGGGTTCCGGCTCGGGTTCCCCGCATGATACCATGAATTGACGGCACCCGCCGTCTGCTCCAAATAGTCGCAGATCAAGTGTGGAGCCCGCAGGCGCGCTGCGTTGCTGACCAGATCTGGGAATCGCGCCAGTGCCTTGATGACCTCTCGCTCACCGTCTGTCGTGAGCACGTCCAGATCGACCCCTTCCGTCCCGATGGAGGACCGCTCCAAGCCGGCTTTCTTAAAGATGCTGCACATGCGCGCGTGGGCGTACTGCACCTTGTAGACCGGATTCTTGTCCGACTGGTCCAGAGCGAGACCCAGATCGAAGACCAGATGCCCATCCGCTTTCCTCATCTGGAAAAAATAGCGCGTGACGTCGACGCCGACCGCCGTCATGAGCTGCCGAAGCGTCGTCAACGAGCCCGCCCTCTTCGATAACTTGACCTCTTTGCCGTCCTGTTCGACTCGAACCATCTGATGGAGCACATACTCCGGGTAACCCGCCGGCAACCCGAGCGCCTGTAGCCCCGCCTGTACCCTTGCGATGGTTCCGTGGTGATCGGCTCCCTGGACGTTGATGGCGTGATGGAAACCACGCCCCCACTTGTCCATGTGGTAGGCCACGTCGGGGAGAAAGTAGGTCGGAGATCCGTCCCCTTTGATCATGACACGATCCTTCTGGTCCCCGTACTCCGTCGTGCGAAGCCAGACCGCTCCGTCCAGATCGTAGACCTTGCCGGTCTCTCGGAGGGCGTCCGCGGTGGCCTCCACCCGGCCGTCCTCGTACAGGGAGGACTCCAAGAAGTAGACATCGAAGTGAATGCGGAATTCCGAGAGGTCCCGGTCCTGCTCCTCGCGAAGAACCCGCACGGCGGCTTCCCGCATGACCTCCAGCGCCTCTCCGTCCTGTTTTCCCACGAAGCGATCCCCATGCTCCTCTGCCAAGCTCGCCGCGATTTCAGCGACATATTCCCCGTGGTAGCCCCCCTCGGGGATCTCCGCATCCTGCCCGAAGTGTTGCTGATACCGGCTCCAAACGCTCTCGGCCAGGCGCTCGATCTGGGCTCCGGCGTCGTTGTAATAGTACTCCCGGCTCACGGACCATCCCGTCCAGTCGAGTAGACCCGCGATCGCATCTCCGATCGCACCCTGGCGTCCGTGTCCGAGGTGTAACGGACCCGTCGGATTGGCCGAGACGAATTCCACCATGATCGGCTCGCCCTGGCCCTCATCGCTCCGCCCATAGTTGTCATCCGCTTCGATGATCTCCACGAGCTCGGAGGCGACCTGCGCGGAACTGAGCTTGAAATTCAAGAAGCCCGGCCCGGCCACGCTTACGGACTCGATGCCGAAGTCTTTGGTATCGCCCCCGGAGGTGATCTCCTCGCCGATCCGGGAGGCGATCTCCTCGGCAATCTCGCGTGGCGGCCGCCCCAAGGTTTTCGCAAGGGTCAGTGCGACGTTGGTCGCTAGATCACCGTGGGTGGGATCCTTGGGTTCTTCGAGGCGTACGTCGGCATCCTCCACGCCCATGCCGGTGAGAGCGTGGTTGACCACTTGTCTAATGGCTTCTGCTGACATGAGAGAACGCCCGGTCCGAACCGAGTCAGGAGTCCGATGAGGACGACTTCGTGGACGGAGAGCTCTTCGATCCGTCCGAGGAGCCCGAGGAGCCCGCCTTCGACCTGCTCGAGCTTCCACCCTCGGAACCGCCGCCTGAGGAACCGCCGCCGTCCGACGAGCCTTTTCCCCCGCTGGATTTGTCCGCGGAGTCGCCGCCGGACCCCTTTTTCTCGGAGGAGGCCGCTTCTTTGTCGGAAGAAGCAGCCTTCTTGTAGGCGTCGCTTCGGTAGTCCGTGATATAGAAGCCCTCGCCCTTGAAGATCAGGCCCGCCCCGCCGGAAATAAGACGCTCGGCGGACTTCCCGCACTCCGGACAGGCCGCCCCAGGATCGTCGGACATGCGTTGGAAGAGGTCGAATTCATGCCCCTTCGGACAGCGATATTCGTACGTCGGCATCTTGGATTCGCGTCAATCGGTGATTCAGTCGGTGATTTGCCACGTGGCCGGAACAACAACCGTGGTGCACAGCCGTGGTGAACAGCCGTGTTGGCGCACGACCGCGGTTTACACGCCGGCGGTGTGGGCCCAACGGCAGCGAAATGTAACCGCTGCGGGGGGCGTGACCTATGGGTCGTGAGTCCCCCATTCCTCCCGGAGCACCTGACTGATTTCCCCGAGTGTCGCGGAGACTTTCGCCGCTTCTATGATCGGGGGCATCAGATTTTCGGTCGATCGCGCGGCGGATCGGACTGCTTCGAGGGCCTGTGAAGTGTTGCCCGAATCTCTGCGTGCCTTGACCTCCTCCAGGCGCAGCTTTTGAGCCGCCTCCAAGGCCGAGAAATCGGGCTTGTCCATCGACGGCGGCTCTTCTTCTTCCTCGAACGCGTTCACGCCTACCACCAAGCGTTCATTGGCCTCGATTTCCATCTGGTGCCGATAGGCCGCCTCATGGATTTCGCCCTGCATGAACTCGATGGCTCTCGGCGCCCCGCCCAAACCCTCGATCTCTTCGAGATAGGCGCGGGCAGCGTCTTCGATTTTGTTGGTCAGGGCTTCCACGTAGTAACTGCCGGCGAGGGGATCCACCGTGTTGGTGATTCCCGATTCGTGGGCCAAAATCTGCTGCGTGCGAACGGCGAGCTTGGCAGCCCCCTCGCTCGGGAGGGCCAGGGCTTCATCGAATCCGTTCGTGTGCAACGACTGGGTCCCCCCGAGCGCAGCGGCCAGAGCCTGGATGGTTACGCGTACCACGTTGTTGAGCGGCTGCTGAGCGGTCAACGTCGATCCGCCCGTCTGCGTGTGAAAGCGCAGTTGGCATGACCGGTCCGAGGCGTCGAAACGTTCCTTCATGAGCCGTGCCCAGAGGCGTCGAGCGGCCCTGAATTTGGCGACTTCCTCGAAGAGGTCGTTGTGCGCCGCGAAGAAGAAGGAGAGCCGTGGCGCGAAGTCCTCCAGTGGAACTCCGGCAGCGAGCACCCTCTCGACGTAGGCGAGTCCGTTGGCCAGCGTGAAGGCGACCTCCTGGGGTGCCGTGGAGCCGGCCTCCCGGATGTGATAACCCGAGATCGAGATCGGATTCCAGCGCGGGACCTCACGGGCACAGAAAGCCACCAGATCCGTAGCCAGCCTGAGGCTGGGCTCCACCGGATAGATGTACGTACCTCGCGCCACGTACTCCTTGAGCACGTCATTCTGGACCGTGCCGGCCAGCGCGTTCCTCCCCATGCCCTGCTCCTCTCCGACCGAGAGGTACAGAGCGAAGAGAATGGCGGCCGTCGAGTTGATCGTCATGGACGTGGACACTTCATCCAGCGCGATTCCGTGGAAGAGAGTCCGCATGTCTTCGATGGAGTCGATCGCCACGCCCACGCGGCCCACCTCGCCCTGTGCGATGGGATGGTCCGAGTCGTACCCCATCTGGGTGGGGAGGTCGAAAGCGACGGACAAGCCGGTGGTTCCCTGGCTCAGGAGGTAGTGGTACCGCTGATTGGTCTCCTCCGCCGTAGCGAAGCCGGCATATTGCCGCATGGTCCAGAGACGGCCCCGATACATGCTCGCATGGATGCCCCTGGTGAACGGAAATTTGCCCGGCTCACCCAGGCCCTCCGCGTCCCCAGCTCCAGCCTCGTACAGAGCATCAACTTCGATTCCGCTGCCGGTACGGAAGCTCCTTTTGCTCGTGTCCTTGTCCGAGCTCCCGGAGCTCACTCCGACTCCTCGTCGGGTGGCACCCTATCCATTTCGGGTGGCATCATTTCCATCAGGATCTCGTCCTTCTCCACTGTTTGGCCCGCGACGACGTGGATCGTGCCGACGCGGCCTCCGACCGGGGCCGTGAGTGAATTCTCCATCTTCATCGCCTCGACGACCAGGAGTCCATGTCCCACCTCCACCAGCTCTCCCTCATCCACCTTCACCTTCACGACCAGTCCCGGCATCGGAGCCCGAACCAGCACCGGGCCGTCTAGGTCCGGTCCAGCGGGGCTCATGTCGCGCATCACCTTCGTGCGCTCATCCACGACCTCGACCCGATGACTCCGCCCCCGAAGCTGGAGATCCCACACGCCTGAGCCCCCCCGCTCAGCCAGAACCGTATGTGATGCCCCATCCACGAGGAAAGAATAGACATTCGGGCCCGCCGGCTCAGGGCCACTGACCGAAAACCGCTCTCCATCGACCCGAACTCCCTCAGCGTCGATTTCCACCTGCAAAGTGACGGCCCCGACGGTCACATGGTAGCGCACGGGATTAGTCATTCGTCACCGGTCCGCTTCAGCACGACGACGACCTCCACGTGCGCCGTCTGCGGAAAGAGGTCGAACGCTCGTACGTCCACGACCTCGTAGGCCGATGACAGCCGCCCGATGTCTCTCGCCAACGTCGCGGGGTCACAGCTGACGTAGATCAGGCGCGGCGGGCCCGCCGTCACCAAAGTCTCCGTTACCGTGGCGTCGACACCGATCCTGGGTGGATTGAGGACCACGAGATCGGCCGGCAGGGCGTCTGCCAAACGATCCTCCACCGCACCCGCGCATACCGTGAACCCCTCCGGGGCATCGCGTGATGCCGCCCCGGCCGCTTCCGGGTCGCGTTCGATGCCGAGGACCTGTGCACCCAGCCTCGCCAGGTCCCGCCCATAAAAACCCACGCCGCAATACGCATCGACGACCTTGGTCTCATCCTCTTCACCAGGCGTCACGCCTCCCTGCTCTACCACCCATCGGTGAAGCGCCTCGCTCGCCACCGTGTTTACCTGGAGAAAAGTGGTCGGGCCGGTCCGCACGGTTTCTCCGAGCCGCGTGTCGTGAACGTGCTCGAGCCCGGCCAGAAGCCTCGCGCTGCCGTCTGACGTGCTCGCCCACACCGCAACGAGCCCTTCGACCTCTCGGAGCAGAATGTCGGGCCGCCCCGGGCCTCGCCCACCGTCGACGACCAGAATGACGCCTTCATCCACAACTCGAAGTGTGAGGCGTAACTTGCGTCCCGACGGTAGCCTGCGGGCGCCTTCGCCCCAAGCTTTTCGTAAGCCTATCCACGCGGATGCCACGGCGGGCTCCGGTAGAATACAGCCCTCTTCCACATCGACAATGCGATGGGGCACGCCGAGGTGATGGAATCCCGCCACCACGCGGCCACCCGGTAGACGCACGAGCGTAAACGTCATGCGGGACCGATAGTTTCGTTCGTTCGGGCTCGGAACCACGTCGGGCGCGGCGATGTCCACGTGGGAAATGCGCTTGAGCGCCTCTCTCACCGTGTCGCCCTTCCAGTGGAGCTGCTGCGCATACGCGACATGTTGCATCGTGCAGCCCCCACATTCGTCGTAGTACGGACAGGCCGGCGTAACCCTATCGGGAGACGGAACGAGCAAGTCCAGGAGTCGCCCCCTGGCCCAGCGGGGCTTTCCCTCGGTGATCCGCAACAGGACCTCGTCGCCCGGAGCGGTTCGCGGCACAAACACGACACGACCATCGGCCAAGTTGCCCACGCCGGCACCGTCGGACGACAACGCCCGGATCTTGACCGTGGCTTCGGCGGCGGTCGCGGCAAGCGTCGCGGTAGTGTCGGCAGTGGACCTGGCGGCCTCCTCGGCGCTCTCGGCCCGGTCGTCTAAGTCTGCCATGGCCAACCCGAAGTCTGCCACGCCGAGAGCTTCCGTCCGTCCAGCTCCTTGATCCCGGCCGCGCCTACACGTCCCCACGCCCCATGCTCCAGCAGTGCCGCCACCAGGGCCAGCAGACGCACGTCGCCCTCTGAAGGCCGCAACAACTCAGGATGGTCTTCGAGGTAGGCGATCGTGAAATCCCCCTTTCCGAAGTCATCTTCGTCCATGACACGGAGGTGGAACGGGACGCTCGTCTCGACACCATGGATGACGAGCTCACCGAGCGCCCGCTTCATACGAGCGATTGCCGCCGTCCGGGTGGCGGCGTGCACGATGAGCTTTCCCAGAAGGGGGTCGTAATGAAGCCCGATTTCGGAGCCGGCTCGGATGCCGCCGTCCCACCGGACGCCGGGTCCCGAGGGGATTTCGAGGCGGTCGATGCAACCGGTGGCGGGAAGAAACCCCTGGTCGGCATCCTCACTCGTGATGCGGCACTCGATGGCATGCCCCGAAAACGACACGTCCTCCTGGGAGAAATCCAAGGACTCTCCAAGCGCCACCCGAATCTGCCACTGCACCAGATCGAGGCCGGTCACGAACTCCGTGACCGGGTGCTCGACCTGTAACCTGGTGTTCATCTCCAGGAAGTAGAATTCACCGTCCTCGTAAAGGAACTCGACCGTACCTAGACCGCGATAGTCGACGGCTCGTGCAGCTTGGACGGCCGCCAGGCCCATCGCTTCACGATCCGCCGGCTCGAGCACGGGTGAAGGCGACTCTTCGATGAGCTTCTGGTGACGCCGCTGTATCGAACATTCCCGCTCACCCAAGTGCACCACAGCACCCGATTGATCGCCGAGGATCTGGATCTCGATATGCCGGGGCCGCGCCAAGTACTTCTCCACATAAATGGCGCTCTTCCCGAAAGCGGATTCTGCTTCCCGGGACGCCGACTCGAAGGCTCCCGGCAGCTCATCTTCGTCGGAGACGACCCGCATCCCCTTCCCACCGCCCCCCGCAACCGGCTTGAGCAGCACGGGAAATCCCAACTCGCGTGCAGTCTCGGCGGCTTCCTCGGGACCGGACGTCGGCTCGAGAGCACCCGGAATGATCGGGACTCCGGCTTCAGCCATGCGGCGCCTCGCCTCGGTCTTGTCACCCATCGCCTGGATGGACTCGGGAGAGGGTCCGATGAAAACCAGCCCGGCCTTCTCTACCGCCGCCGCAAACGAGGCCCGTTCGGCGAGGAATCCGTATCCGGGGTGAATGGCGCCCGCACCCTCACTGAGAGCCACCTCGATGAGATGATCTCCGCGAAGGTAGCTCTCCGATGCCGGCGCAGGCCCGATCCGAACCGCCTTGTCGGCTGCGAGAACGTGCGGTGACAGGCGATCCAGGTCCGAAAAGACCGCCACGGAAGCCAAGCCCATCTCACGGCACGCTCGGATGATCCGAACGGCGATCTCGCCACGATTGGCCACGAGCACGGTGTCGAACATGGGCGGCCGTATGGGTGGTTGAGGAGCGAAACGGGGCCGACAGGCCTCGTGTTGGGCGGTTCAAGGTGAAGTTTGGGGGTGGGGGGTGGGGGTGTAAAGCGGTGGGTCAATCTCGAAGACGCTTGGAAGAGGCGATTCTGGGGGCCTGGCCGTGTTTCTCCTAGCTCGGATCGAAAATCTCGAGCCCCGA
The DNA here is from genome assembly GCA_022563405.1 of Gemmatimonadota bacterium. Taxonomy (GTDB): domain Bacteria; phylum Gemmatimonadota; class Gemmatimonadetes; order Longimicrobiales; family Gaopeijiaceae; genus UBA822. The sequence continues at coordinate 37,639 of JADFNK010000016.1, forward strand.
GAAATACGATCGATAGAAGCCCCGGTCTCGGGTCAAGAGCCGATCAGCGCTCCCGATCGCGTGGGCGCCGATGAGAAAGTCGGCGATCACTCGCTTTCGACTTCCACCCGAGCGTCGGTATTCGGACCACGCCGTGCCGGCGGCAAGCGCAGATTCCGCCGGCATCGCCTCGAAGTCGAGACCCACGGTGTCGAGAGCGTCGCGCGCGGCCGCAGAGTCAGGAAAGAATGCGGCCACCTCGGATCGTCTCGATCAGGTCGTCGGTGCCGCAGTCGGTCTCGATGATACCTGTCACCGCCTCCAACGGATCGATGGTTGCGGCCTTGTATGCCACGACCGTGCCGTCCTGCTCTCGCACCTCCAGCACTTGCCCGGGCCGGATGCCGAGGCGCTCACGAATAGCCTTGGGAATCGTGATCTGTCCTCGCTCGGAAACTCTCGTTTTCATACTAAATACGGATATGAATTCTTATTTTCTATATCAACATTCTCCTGGAGTACGCTCCCCGAAAACCTTATCCGAGAGTGAGCCCCAGCTGGAGCGCCAGCGCCTGATCCAGGGCTTCCATGTCGGGTGGGCTCAGCTGCCCAACAGACCGGATCAGCCGTGACTTCGCAGCCGTGGTCACCTGGTCGGCCATGGCCTTGCTTCGTTCGCCGGCAAACTCGACCACGGCCTCGCTCGGATAGACCCGGTCGATCCGGCTCGTGAGCGGTACTACCTGAACCCGGTTCAGATGCCGGTTCGATGCATCGTTACTGACGATTACCGCGGGGCGGGTCTTACGAATCTCCCCTCCTTTGGAGGTGGAGAACCGCACCCACCAGACTTCACCGCGAGTCATCCAACGCGTCCCCCATCAGAGTCTCGCTCCACTCCAGTGCTTCGGTCTCCCGGTCCTCATCTCTCGCCATCGCTGCGTAGGCGTCTTCCAGCTCTTTTGGAAGGACGTGTGGGCGAACGAGCTGTTCTATAAAGCGAGAAATCTTGCCGGCTCCAATGCGTTGGTAGAGACCTTGATACACGGATTCGTCGATAGTGATGGTCAGCTTCTTCTGCATGGGCTCCGGCCTGGCTCGGGGGCACGACGGTTACACGTGTAGTATACGTGTAACTACGCGGCTGGTCGAGAGACTGGAGGCCCAATACAGAGACCGGAGGCCCGCTGCAGAACCGGACACATGCTGCAAGGTCGCTGGCTTTCGGGAGCACTGCCATGTGTGAAGAAGACGATTTCCGATCCCTAGCGGCACTCACGCCGCAGACGACTCCTCCCACGGATCGATCGCGTCCCTTGCCGCCGCCTCGATCGCCCATGGGATGTAGCTGTCCCGACTCCACTTGGGCCCGCAACTCGAGCCATCGGGGGTGATGCCCCGTTCGCGGTTGCCACGCACCAGCGCCTCGAGCAGGTCCGGTGGATCTGGCGTGTCCGACGGCAGCT
>JADFNK010000017.1 GCA_022563405.1 Gemmatimonadota bacterium
TGGATGGTCGCTAGGGCGCCAGAAAACAGCGAACCGCTCGCGAGGCCCCACAGGCCGAGAGTGAGAGCCGCGCCCCCAGCAAAGTCCAAAAACGGGCCGTAGCCGACTCCGTCAACCCTCACGTAGAGGAGCGTGGCAAACGCAAATCCTCCGAGCGCCCATACGACCGCCCAGGTGACGGCGGTCCCCAGAGCGCCACGCAGCTTTCTCAGTATGGGTCTCACTTCTACACGCCTTCCACGAGAGGTTATTGGGTTACCGGGACGGCTAGGTGAGGTCGTCCATCAAATACCAAAAAACTTCGTCCGGGAGACCCTTGGCGATTGACGCATGGGACCCAAGCACGGCGCCGCATTTGCCACACCGACCCTTTAGCAACTCATGTTTGCCTCCAACATTTCCTCGCTCCAAAATAGACACCCTCCCGTCGTGGTACACTGGACCACAGCAGAGAGGGCATTGCTCCGGTATCATTGACCTGTGCTCTAGCCACTGGGAGAGCGCCTTAAGAAGCAGTGGATGGCCAACCCGAACCACCCGCCCGTAAACGTGTTGTTCCGCGTTCGGGAAGAACTGGGAGTTCTCGACCAGCGCGACATCGTAGTTGGCATCGATAAGAATGGCCGTCTCTGGCATGTGCTCAAAGCGCAGCCCACGGAACGTGACGGTACCGGCACCGCTCGCGATGCCGTTGACGGTGACGGTGAACCCGGAACCGGCTTCTCCCAAGCCGTCGAGCACCGGGACGCCGGGTCCCTTCGCTTCAATGGTCACCGGCTTTAGCACTCGGATGTCCTGCACGACGTGCGTCCCGTCACAGACCTGTATCGTGCCGCCCGGAATCACCGCGTTGAGTGCCTCTTCCATCGTGGCAAACGATCCAGGACGGTTACTCGCAGGGCAGACATGTGCAACGTTTAGATTTTCGAAGAGGAAGTCAGGCCGTCCGGGATTGTCAGGCGGGCCGGGATTGAAAGGCGGGCCGCGAAGCTCAGACGGTCCGGCAGAATCAGACGGTCCCGCCACTTGGTGTGTAAGGTCCTGACAACCAGCGAGAGCCACGGCTGTGAGTGCGACAAAGGCGAGACCTTTGAAGTTGTGTCCTTTCTTCATGGGTTACTCCTCGTGCGTGGGTGAGTGTCGCATACTGTTTGCCGCACAACCTGAGCACTGTGAGTGACCTGTGCGTTATCCGTCGGGTCACGCTCAACCGGCACATGGAATTGTTGGGCCTACCGGAGCCACCCGCGTAACCGACGAGCAAGCTGCCGCCGGGCGGCGTTAGTACCTCCGTCTCGCCCGGCGGCCCGAGGCGTCCTGACGGAGAAGACGGCCACCTCCGAACGATGGGGGTGGCCGTCTCTCAGGTCGGTGTTTGAGCCGGCTCTCAGTCACGGCTGGAGGCGCTCGTTGCCTGCGCTTCCATTCTCTCCTGATAACGCGCGCCCCTCAAGACGTTCTCGAGCCCGTAATTGCCCTCCTGGCAGGCGTACTCGTAGAGCCTCTCGTTCATCCGCGTCATCGGGATCTGCCCTCCCCATGACTCCGTGTACACCGTCGGATCATCAACGGTAAACTCGTAAAGGATCGTCTCTTCATCGACCCGGCTGAAGCGTTCGGTCACCTTCATCTGCTCCGAAGGGTGGGGGTCCTGGCCACCCGCCAACGTCGCACCTACGTTGGCGGAGAACTCCTGTCGTAGATTGATGTTCGTGGTCTCCACCACGAGTACGTCGCCTTCCCACCGACCCCAAGAGTCGCCGAACCACGGGCGGATGTGTTCGGGCAGCCGCGGGCCTGATCCGATTCGGATGATCCGCGCGTCGTGGACCATCTCCGTCATGATCAGCACGTGATCGGGCGTCTGTACGATCGTGTAGTTGCTGTTGTAGCCCGTGGTGGGGAGCATGGGGGGGCCCGCAGGGGAACCGTACGAAAGGAGGCAACGTTCGGCGATCGGTCTCAGCTCAGGGTGGTCGAATTCGCTGAATTGCCCCTTCAGGTCCCGGGACTCCTGGATCTGCCTCTCGCCCTCCGGCGTAAAAGCAGGAATCCGGCCGTTGGACGGAAAGGTGACGAGCGAGGTCCTGGGTTCGCCGTCGACCACCGCGACCTGGTGACCCAACTCGAAATAGACATTGTTGTAACCGCCGACTGAGCCACCCGCTCTCGGTGCAGAGCGGTTCGGGTCGCTCGGCTGTTCGCCACGGATGAAACGGTCCACGGATCCTTGTTCGATCCGGGCAACCTCCTCGGGCGTGTAGACCGGACCCTGGCCTTCTCGACGTTGGAGCGGAGTCAGCGTCTGGTTCGTCCAGTTCCCCTGAAGGTCCGGACGGCCGTCGGGTGTCCTGGGGACTTCCCACTGTCCGGAGGTTCTGTTCTGCGCCGCCGCGGTCGAGACGACGCCCGGTGCTGCGACTGCACAGAGAACGGCGAGAAGTAGACGCTTGCTCATTTCACCCTCCAATCCAGCGGGATCCACGACACTGACCGGCGCTTTTGATAGCACTCTGACGTGTCAGGATAATGTGAAGGGCAGGCCCGACGCGGTCAAATACTGAGGGCGAGGCGAGAACGAGCATGGTCAGCCGGCGCGGAAGACCACCGTGCTGCCCGGGGCAAAGTTGCTCCGGATCCGTACCCACCCTCGACGCACTCGGTGTATGGCCGTATTCATGACACGGACCACGAAGGGAGACTCACTGTGCGAAGCATGGATCAAGCAGCCCTAGTAGCCGCGATCGTCCTCACACTGGGCGGTGTGTCGCCCCCGGCGCTGTACGCGCAAGACGAGGCGCCGGTCAATCGTGTCATCGAGCGGCTGCAGCAGGGTCGCCCCGCCATCGGTACGTTCACACGAACCGCCCGCCCGGACCTCGACTTCGCCGTCATCGACGAGCAGTACGGGGAGTTCGACATCGACGGTGTGCGTCGGGCCGTCGAGGGCATGCGCGGAGGCCCTGGTGTGTCCGCCGTCACGCCGATCGTGCGCATCCCGCTCGCCGCCAGAGACGCACCCCAGGAGGTGGTCCGACAGGTCCTCGAGGTCGGCGTGTCCGGCGTGATGTTTCCCGATATCGAGACCAGGGAACAGGCGATCGCGGCGGTCGCCTCGATCCGGGCGCACGCCGGTCTGTGGCCGGCCGATCCTTCCGGGAAGGTGGTAGCGATGATTCAGATCGAATCGCTCGCCGGGATCGAGCATCTCGACGAGATCCTCGATGTGCCGGGGGTCGGCGTGATCTTTCTGGGACCCACCGATCTCGCCACGTCGACCGGCGCGGACGGTCCCAACGCCCCGAGTGTCGAGGCGCTCGTGCAGGATGTGCTCAGGGTGTGCCTCGCGAGGAACGTCCCCTGCGGGTATCCGATCGTGGCGAGTACGCGCGAAGACGCCGACCGCCAGACGGCGAGACGGCTGGCGGAAGGTTTCAAGGTACTGGCCGTCATGACCACCGCACGATAGGACCAGCGCACGGTAGGCGAGCCGACAGTCTCGGTGTAGAACGCGGTCACTACCACCTGCATCCCGGATGGTGAATCGGGTCCAGAGGGGTCGACATAGCTGGACGGGACCCGGGTTCTGCCCTTAGACTACGAATTGTGCAGTAATGTCGGACGTCGATCCGACCCTTCGAGGAGGCGCTACGGTCCGATGCTCAGGTCAAAGCACTCCGCGGCCGCCGTCGTGGCGGCCCTGGCGACTGGCTGGATGGCCAACGACGTCGCGGCGCAAGCCGCGACGGAGTATCGCGCCTTACTCGACGATTACTGCGTTACCTGCCACAACCAGCGGACGGTCGACGGCCAGAGTGAGCGGCCCACAGCGCTGACCTCCCAGCTCCGTGCAATCGGTTTGGCGCTCGACGCGTTCGACGTGTCCGCGGTGGCCGCCAACCCCGCCGACTGGGAGCCGGTCGTGCGCAAGCTGCGGGCCGGGTTGATGCCGCCCGCAGGCCGACGGCGGCCTGAGCAGGGGACGCTCGACGAGTTCCGCGCCTGGCTCGAGACCGAGCTCGATGGAGCCGCCGCGGCCCGTCCGGACCCGGGACGGACGGCGACTTTCCACCGGCTGAACCGGGCCGAATATCGCAACGCCATCCGTGACCTGCTGGCGCTGGAGATCGAGGTCGACGACTTCCTTCCGGCGGACGACGCCGGCTTCGGGTTCGACAACATCGGCGGCGTGCTGCGGATGTCACAGTCGTTGATGGAGCGGTACCTGAACGCATCACGTGTCATCAGCCGGCTCGCGGTCGGTAGCGCACCGCCTTTGCCGTTCTCCGAGACGTTCCGGACCGCCCAGGACGAGCAGCAGCAGGACCGGGCCACCGGGCTGCCGTTCGGCACGCGTGGCGGAATGCTGGTGTCGTACCAGTTTCCGCAGGATGCCGAGTACGACTTGAGTATCCGGGTGAGCGGCGCCCGTGGGCTGGACGAACAGAACCGGATCGAGATAACCATCGATGGCGAGCCCGTTGATCTGTCCGGCGTGCAGCTCGGCTCCACCATCGAGCTGCGGGTGCCGGTGGCGGCCGGACCCCGGGACATCGGGGTGGCATTCTATCGCAATCCTCCGGTGCTCGTCGAGCAGGTCCGGGAGCGTTTCCAGAATCCGCGCACAGCGGGGAACTCCGGCGGACCGGGCGGCTCGATGCCGACCGTCACCAGCCTCACCATCGCCGGTCCGTACGACGCTCTGGGTCCAGGCAGTACGCCGAGCCGCGAAAGGGTCTTCGTCTGCCGACCGGCCACCGCCTCCGAGGAGCCGGAATGCGCCCGGACGATCCTGTCGGGTCTGGCCCGGCGAGCCTATCGCCGGCCGGTCACCGAAGCCGACGTCGAGGTCCTGCTCGAGTTCTTCGAGATGGGCCGTGCAGACAGCGGCGGCTTCGCCGACGGCAGCAACGCCGGCTTCGAGAGCGGGATCGAGCTGGCGCTACGGCGGTTGCTCGTGAGCCCGGAGTTCCTGGTCCGGATCGAGGCGGACCCGGCGGGCATCGCGCCCGACACTCCCTACGCGGTGACCGACCTCGAGCTGGCGTCCCGCCTGTCGTTCTTCCTTTGGAGCAGCATCCCGGACGACGAGCTGCTGGCGGTGGCCGAGCGAGGAGCGCTCAGCCAGCCGGCGGAGCTCGAGCGGCAGGTGCGGCGGATGATCGCCGATCCCCGCTCGAAGGAGTTGACCACCAACTTTACCGGCCAGTGGTTGCAGCTGAGGAACCTCGCGACGCTAGTACGGCCGGGTGCTCCCTATTCGGTGGCGTTCGACGAGACGCTACGTCAGGCGATGATCACCGAGACGGAGATGTTCTTCGAGCACGTGGTGCGGGAGGACCGCAGCGTGCTCGAGCTGCTGACCGCCGACTACACTTTCCTGAACGGACGCCTGGCCGGGCACTACGGCATCCCCAATGTCCAGGGCGCCCACTTCCGGCGGGTGACGTTACCAGACGACAGCCCGCGCGGGGGGCTGCTGGGACACGGCAGCATCCTGACCCTGACTTCGCACGCGATTCGGACATCACCGGTGCTGCGTGGAAAGTGGATCCTGAACAACATCCTCGGGACGCCGCCGCCCGATCCGCCGCCGAACATCCCGGCGCTCGAAGACCGGCAGACCCAGCTCAGGTTGGGGACGATGCGCGAGCGCATGTCGGCCCACCGGGACAACCCCGTCTGCGCTGCTTGCCACTCGATGATCGACCCGGCCGGATTCGCGCTCGAGGGCTTCGACGCCATCGGCCGGTCCCGGGTGGTCGACGAGTATTTCAACGCACTCGACACCTCCGGGTCACTCCCCGACGGCACCCCATTCGACGGCGCCCGGGAGCTCCGGGCCGCTTTGGTGCTGCACCCTGAGCGGTTCGTCGGCACCGTCACCGAGAAAATGATGACCTACGCGCTGGGCCGGGGCCTCGACTACTACGATATGCCGGCGGTCCGCCGCATCGTCCGTGAAGCGGCCGACGACGGCTACGGCATGCAGTCGATCATCGTCGGCATCGTAAACAGCTATCCGTTCCTGCACAGGAGATCCGAGTCATGAACTTCGTCACCAAGAAGGCGTTGTCGCGTCGGGAGGCATTACGCGGTATGGGGGCCATGGTGGCTCTGCCGTTCCTCGACTCGATGGTGCCCGCGATGACACCCCTGGCCGGGACGGCAGCCGCGCCCGCCATCCCACGGCTCGGGTTCGTCTATGCGCCGAACGGGATGTTCCTGCCGAACTTCCATCCGGCCGGACCAGGCGGAAGCGACTACGTGATGACCCCGATCCTGAGTCCGCTGGAGGCCTACCGCGAGCAGATGGTGGTGGTCACCGGGCTGAGCAACAGAGGGATCGTGAGCCCCAACGAGGGCGGCGGCGTGCACACCCGCGCCCACGGTGGCTGGCTGAGCGGCGTGCTGCCGAAGCGCACCGAGGGTGCCGACATCCGAGCCGGCAAGACGGTCGACCAGTATGCCGCCGACGTGCTGGGCGCGGATACCTCGCTGCGGTCGCTGGAGCTGACCACAGAATCGAACTTCTCCGTCGGCAACTGTGAGAACGGCTACAGCTGCACATACCAGAACTCCACCTCCTGGCGCACCCCGACCACACCGTTGCCCCACGAGCGCGACCCGCGCGTGGTGTTTCGGCGGCTCTTCGGCGACGGCGGAAGCGTGGAAGCGCGGATGGCCCAGATGCGGACCGACCGCAGCATCCTCGACTCGGTCATGGAGAGCATCAACCAGCTCGAGCGCCGGCTGGGGCAGAGTGACCGCGCCGCGGTGGACGAGTATCTGAACGCGGTGCGGGAGATCGAACGCCGGATCCAGCGCGCGGAGGAGAACAGCGCCACGACGCCGCTTCCGACTGCGGACCAGCCGGCCGGCGTGCCCGACGAGTACGACGAGCACGTAGAGATATTGTTCGAAATGCTGGCGCTGGCCTATCAGGCCGACGTCACCCGGGTGAGCTGCTTCCAGATGGCCCGCGAGCTGAGCGGTCGCACCTACCCCGAGATCGGCGTGCCGGAAGCGCACCACAGCGTGTCGCATCACCAGCTCAACCCGCACAACATCGAGCAGTACACGAAGATCAACACCCACCACGTCTCGCTGTTCAGCAAGCTGATCGAGCGGATGCACAACACGCCGGACGGCGACGGCACGCTGCTGGACCACACCATCATGCTGTATGGCACCGGCATGGGGGATGGTGATCACCACACACCCTACAACCTGCCGGTGATCCTGGTCGGTGGCGGGTGCGGGACGCTCGCCGGCGGTCGCCACATGAAGTACGAGATGGACACGCCGTTCATGAACCTCGGGCTGACGCTGCTCGACAAGGTCGGCGTCCACCTCGACGGGATCGCCGACAGCACGGGGCGGTTGACGGATCTCTGATGGTACACTCGAGGACGATCTGGGTGGTCGCGGCGGCGTTGCTGTGCAGCGCCGCCACGTTCGGGGCACCGCCGCCCGACGTGCCGCTGGTGGACGCGGTACGGCTTGGTGACGTCGACGCGGTGCGCGCGCTGCTCGACGGCGGTGCCGACGTCAACTCCACGACGCCGGACGGCGCCACGGCCCTGCAGTGGGCGGTGCACACCGACCAGCCCGAGCTGGTAGGGCTGCTGCTCGAGGCGGGGGCCGATGTCGAGATCAGCAACCGCTACGGCATCAGCCCGGCGTCGCTGGCGGCCGAGAACGGCAACGCGGCGATCCTCGAGCGTCTCCTCCAAGCCGGTGTCGACGCCAATCACACGCTGCGGGGTGGTGAGACGCTGCTGATGATCGCCTCGCGCACGGGTGATCCCGAGACGGTACGGACCCTGCTGGCGCATGGGGCCGATCCGAATGCCCGGGAGACGACCCGGGGCCAAACGGCCCTGATGTGGGCCGCCGCCAATAACAACGCTGCGGCGATCCGCTTGCTCGCCGAGCAGGGTGCGGACATCAACGCGAAGACCGACAACCCGTCGCGCGGTCGCAGCAGCACCTTCTCGTATCCGTCCCCCACCGGCTTCTCTGCATTGATGTTCGCGGTTCGCGCCGGGCACATCGAGGCCACCCGGGTGCTGCTCGATGCCGATGCGGACGTCAACGACACCGTGTCCGACGGGGAAAGCGCGCTCGTCGTGGCGGCGGCCAACGCCAACTGGGAGCTGGCCGCCTATCTTCTCGACCGCGGCGCGGATGCCAGGCAGGCCGGGGCCGGCTGGAACGCCTTGCACCAGACGGTGCGGACTCGCCGGATGAACCTCGGGTTCGGTACGCCGGGACCGTTCTCGTCCGGGACGCTCGACAGCATCGACTTGATCCGGAAGTTGCTAGATGCAGGAGTCGACGTGAACGCCCGGATGACCCGCAACGGAATGCGCGACGGACAGCGCAACCGGTTCAACCGGCTCGGATCAACCGCGTTCATGCTGGCGGCCAAGGTGACGGACGTCGAGGCGATGCGGCTGCTGCTCGAGTACGGCGCCAACCCGACGATTCCAAGCGCCGACGGCACCACCCCGTTGATGGTCGCCGCCGGTCTGGCCATCTGGAACCCGGGCGAGGACGGCGGCTCGTTCACCGGGCAGGAAGCGGAAGTCCTCGAGGCGGTCCGGATCACTCTCGAAGGCGGCAACGACGTCAACGCTCGCAACTACCGAGGCGAGACCGCCCTCCACGGGGTCGGCTTCCGGGGTGTGAACATCGTGCTCGACTATCTCGTGGACCAGGGGGCCGACCTCGCGTCGCTGACCGTCGACGGCTGGTCGGCCCTGGCGATCGCCCGTGGGCTCAGCTACACCGATTTCTACAAGGCCCAGGTACACACCGCGGCCCGGCTCGAGGAGCTGATGCAGGCCCGCGGGCTCGAAACCGAGAGCACGGCTCACCGGGTGCCGGGGTCCGTCTGCTACGACTGCCTGCAGACCCGGCGCGACCAGAGCCGCGGGGTGGCGGAGCGCGACGAGTGGATGGAAGCCAACTTCGACCCGGACAACTACACCACCCAGATGATGCCCGGGTGGAGTTCGGATCCCTATCCTCCGCCGCCGGAAGCGTAAAGTAGCTTCTGAGGTGTAATCTAGGTTCTGGGGCGTAGTCTACCTTCCACGAAAAACCGCACGCCGCTTCTCGACGAACGCGGTGACCCCCTCACGGAAATCGTCCGTGGTGGCGCAGTCCGCAAAAGCTTCCGCTTCCATCTGCAGTTGGCGCTCCATCTGGTTCTCGAGCGACGCGTAGATGAGCCGCTTGGCCTGCCCGTACGCGCGGGTCGGGCCCGCGGCGAGCCGTTGTGCGAGCTTATCGGTCTCATCAGCCAGGTCATCCGTAGGCACCACGAAGTTGACCAGGCCAAAGCGCGCCAGGTCGGCGGCGGCGATTCGGTCCCCCAGAAGCGCCATCTCCATGGCCTTCTTGGCCCCGATGGCGCGCGGGAGGTGAAACGTCGACCCGCCGTCAGGGCTCGTGCCAATGAGCGAATATGCAAGCGTGAAGAACGAGTCCTCAGCGGCGATGATGAGGTCGCAACACGCCGCCAAGCTCACTCCGGCGCCCGCCGCCGCGCCCCGGACCGAGGCGATGATAGGCTTGGGGAGACGCCGCATGGCAAACATGATCAGGTGCAGGTCGTGAATCCGATGCAGGAATAGATCGCGCATGTCCTGCGGCTCCTCTTCGGCCAGCATACCCGCGAAACTCTTGACGTCGCCTCCGGCCATGAAGTGTTCGCCTGCACCCCGCAGCACGACACAGCGCACGTCGTCGTCGCTCTCGAAACGGTGGAAAGCCTCGTCGAGTCCCGCCCGCATCTCCGATGAAAGAGCATTGCGCGCATCGGGCCGGTTCATGGTGAGTGTGGCGATGCCGTCGGCGGTTTCGATCAAGAGGTCGGACATGGATTGCGACTCCTTGTGGTTCCAAGAGCACGAATGTGGATTGAAGGCGAGCCGCAGGCGGCTATACGCCGAACACCGACGCCAGCTCCCTGTCGGCGCACGGCTGTAGAATCGCACGCGCGTCCTTGACGAGCTGCCACAACAGATCGTGTTCCCCAGCCCTGTCTTCACACGCGACCGGCTCTACGAAACACTCCCACCAGCGGTCGGACTCCTGGTATCCCACCGTGACCTGAAGGCAGATCGCGGTTCGCGGGATCTCCATACAGCCCGCGTACTCCTCAGCATCCTCACGGGTCGAAACCCGTCGCGTGCAGTCCGACTCCTCCAGATAGCTCGGTTCGTCCAGGTGCAGCTGAGACTGCGCCGAAAGCATGATGAATCCGGTCCCCAAAGGAGCGACCGAAGCAGCCCCGCGCGACACCGCGGCCTCAGGGCTCCCGGAAACCGCGGCCTCTGAAGCAGCCGCCTCAGAAGCAGCAGCCTCCGAAGACTCGGCACCGCCACATGCGGAGACGCAAATCACCGCGCCTATGAGAAGCGTGGCGCTCGCGCCACCTCGTCTGAAGATGTTCCGTCCTGCGGTTGGCGGGTTCATCCCACTGCCGGCTCCAAATGAGAAAGATCATCCAAATGATAAAGCGCTGGATGACCGACGTCGAGCAGCGCCACCGCGTCTACGCAACGGCGACGGCTACATCGCCTCCTCGAGAATCTCGACCACCTCACTCGGATCCGGCCACTCCCCTCGCGCCACCAGCCGACCGTTCACGACCACAGCCTGGACCGGAAGCCGCCCGATCGTCTTCAGGGCTTCCACAAGCCCCACGCGAAAGGCCCAGAAGTCCCTGAGCAGGAGGAACATCAAGGCCGGATTCCGCGGATCCAGGACCTGAAGCTCGATCGCGTCGCCGAATCTCTCTCTCAGTGTCCGGGACAGGGGCCCCATCGCCACCATACACGCCCGGCGCTCCCGAAAAGTCGACTCTCCACGGTGTGTCAGGAAGTCGCCTTCCACTCGTCCACAGCAACCGCTACCCGTCAGTTGCTCTTCCCATTCCCTGACGAGGATCACACTAGGTCTGGTTCTCATATCCACCTAATCGCGCAGTGACAGGCACGGTTCCTCGACACGTCAGCGCGTAACGGCGTAGTAGATCACGTAGAACCACCCAAAGACACCGTGGATGATGGCCCATAGGATGGACTCATGTAACGACCAGGAAATGACGATCGCAAGAGCGCTACCGAAGCTGATCCCCCCACGCACCACATGTCCGCTGGTGCCTCCCTTCTTCCCTTTCCCACTCAAGGCGTCCTCCGATGATTGAGTCCCGGGTTGGCGCTCGAGGCGCTTTATCTCACGTTTTCACTCGTAATACGGAAGATCTTCGTATTTACTTTTCCCGACAGGGGCGCCCGCCGCGGAGTCCCACGAACGCCAGCGCCAAAGTGGATCGGGCGACCATCAGCCGGGAGGTAGCGGCTCCAGCTGGACCGTGTCCGGCCCGGAGACCTTGCTCACGTGGCACTGGCACTCGTCCCGGCTGAAGACGTATTCGGCTGTGAAACCCATGCTCCCAAGCGTTCCCACTACCTCGACCGTCGTTCCAGCTTCGCTCACGTCGTCAATGTTACTGTCACTCAGGATGACGTAGACGCCGGCACTCTGGTCCAAAGAGGAGTTCCCGGTCAGAAGCGCTCCGTCCGAGACTCGACGGACCGAGATGCTCACGCCCTCCGCGGGCTGACCCGTGGCATCCGTGACCGTGACCGTGAAGAATCGAAACTCCAGTGTGCAAAAGCAGGGCAGCGACGGGTCGGAGCCCGCGCAGGAAGTCGCGCCGGCCGCGAGAAAGAGCGCCCAGAACAGGCGTGCGCCGTGCGCACGTCCCCATAGTCGTGGAATCCGCGTGTTCATGGCTGAGATACTACTCGGAGCGTGTCGGAGGTCCCAACGCGAAGGTTCTTGAAAGTACTCGTCAGCACACCGACGGGGCTTCACTCGAAACAACAGGCTCCACTTGCAGGGCGCGGCATGCCCCTTGAGAACCGCACCGGGCGGCTCTATTTTAGGCTTGCCTAAAATAGTACACGCTGAACCAACCAGTCATCATGACCTCGCAACAACTCCAGGACCGATGGGATCAGGCCACACGGATGTATCCCGTGCAGACGTTCGAACGTGCGGGCACGACCTGGCAGTACCGTGCTTCAGAAGACCGCGAGCACACACTCGTTGTGTTGCCCGGAGCGCTGGGGGGCGCGGGTGGGTATTTCATTCTCATGACGGAGCTGCAAAGTCGGCATCGAGTTCTCGCGGTCGACATCCCCGACACGGCCTCGATCCGGGAGGTGACGGACGGGATCCTCGAAATCCTGAACCGAGAGGGTGTCGAGCGCGCCTCCTTCCTTGGGTCGTCGTTCGGAGGACTACTCGTGCAAGCCTTCGCCAAGAGCCATCCGGAACGCGTGGCCCGCCTGATCCTTTCCCAAACCGGTTCCCCGGGAGGAATCGCCCCCGGAAAAGGGCGGTTCTGGGCACGTATAGCGTCCGTCCTGCCGACCGCTCTGATCCGTTGGCTCTTCGCGCGCCTCGTGGGCGCAATGTTGAAGCGCGTGCCTGCCAAGGAGTTCTGGTTGCGGTTCTACTCCGAGGAAATGAAGCGCCTCGACCGCCAAGGGCTGGTGAGTCGCTACCTGCTGACTTCCGACTTCGTCGAGTCCTACGACTGGACGCCGGAGGCCGCCGACGCCTGGAGCGGACCGGTCACCATCCTGCTCTCTCGAAAGGACGGCATGGTCGGCAGCAGGGTGAGGACCGTGCTCTCGGCCCTATACCCCGACGCAGATACGCACGTCTTTCAGACCGAGGGGCATGGGGCCTACGTCTACGATCCGGTCGGCTTTTCTCAGACTGTGGCTTCGGCGTTGATCACCAAGCCTTCCACGAGGACGCGAAGCCAGGGAATCTGAGCCTTCAATTACCGCGGTCGCTACTCCACCAACTCAGGGAAGAGCGGCGGCAGATCGCGGATCTGAGCCCAGCCTTCATTCCTTTGGACAGCGGTGACGCGAAGGTCTTGAAAGTACTCGTCGAGCACGGCCGCGCGTTCTTGCGCGAGTGGTGGAGAACAGTAGTCCTCTTCCTCCCAGACCACTCCGCCGTCGGGGCGCCTGCGGGCACCACGCAGCGAGAACGTGACGGAGGCACCGAAGGGGCGCATGGAGAGGAACTCGTCTCTCTCCAGCCGCTCCGCGAGCTCCGGGAGTCGCTCCTCCTTCGCGGCGGCTTCAACCAAGTAATAAGCCATCAATAGCCCCTCGCTGAACACGTGTGTCCCTCGCTGAGCACGCGCCGTCGACCCGAAGTCAGCGCACCGAGTCCAAAACAACCGGGAAGACCTGACCCTCAAAAACGGTCCCCCAGATTCGAATGTCCTTCACGTCGTCGGGTGCCACGGCGTATGGATCCTCCTCCAGGACGGCGAAATCGGCCTTCTTGCCGGCCGCGATGCTACCGATCTCGTGGTCCATGCGAAGCGACCACGCGGCGTCGATCGTCACAGCGCGCAGCGCCTGGTCGAGTGTCAGCGCCTCTTCGGGGCCTCGCACCGTGCCGCTCGCCGTCTTTCGTGTCGTCACCGACCAGACGGCCAGAAGCGGTCGCACGGGTCCCATCGGCAGGTCGGAGTGAAGTGTGACCTTCACGCCGTTCCGCACCAGCGACCCCAGGCGGATCATCTGGTCGGCGCGCTCCGGGCCGATTCCGACCTCCGCATATTTGTCGCCCAGCTGCCACAGGTAGTATCCGGTGGCCGACACCACACCGTTCAGCCGCCCGAGCCGGGTGGCCTGATCCTGCCGCGAGAACCCGAAGTGCTGCAGGATGTAACGATGGTCGGAGCGGGGATACTCGTCGAGCAGGTCCTCGAGCGCATCGAGCGTGACATCGACACCCAAGTCCCCGTTGACGTGGATGTTGATGTCGAACCCCGCCCTCCAGAACGGCTCGATCTGGGGCTTCAGCTGCTCGGGTGGCATGAGCCACTCGCCCTGGTGGCCGTCGATGTAGCCAGGGGGGCCCATCTGCATGTACTGAGCGAACATCGCTCCGTCCAGCATGAATTTGATGCCCTTCGTGTAGATCATCCGCCCCGTGTTCATCGCCTGATCGTTCTCAAACTTGTCGGACAGGGTGGCTCCGGGCCTGCGGTTGAACCCACCTGGCCTGGGAACGATGAGGGTCCGAAACGGTATCCGCTCGGAATTGAACGCGGTCCATGTTGCCGAGCCTGGCCTCGGCGCACTACCGGCCGTGGAGATCGTCGTCACACCGCCGCGATGGATCAGCTCGGCCACCAGAGCCAGGCCGTTGTCGTCCGCGTCGCGATCCCGCAAGTAGCGGGCGATCCCCCCTTGGACCACGGACTGGCCACGCTCCCAGAACCGCCCAGCCTCCCAATCGACGCCGTCGGACACCCTGGCCGCGTCGGCCTCGCTGATCTGCGCCGCCTCGAGCGCAGCCGTGTTCAGCACCACCTCGTGTGAGGAGCGCTGCGTCACCACGATCGGGCGCGTCGCCGAGATCGCGTCCAGATCCTGCCGCGTGATGAGCCCATGCCAGAAGGCGTTATAACCCCACGTGAAAAACGCCTTGTCGGAATCCGGATCCCGATCGACCAGCTCCTGGAGGCGCGCCAAGTAGCCCGCCCGGTCCGTCACGCCCGGGATGAACCCCGAGGGCAGATCCCAGTCCTCCGGCGTGATGATCTCGTTGCGCGCCAGCAGCGAGACGGCCAGGTCGGGATGCAGGTGCGGATCGATGAACCCCGGCAGCAGCACCTTGTCGCGAAACGTCTCATCGATCTCGTAGTCGAACGCGTCGAGCCACGGTTGGAGCGTCTCCATCGTGCCCACGGCCACGATCCGGTCGTCTCGGACGGCGACGGCCGTCGCGGTGGGTAGCGAGGGGTCCATGGTGATGATGCGGCGGGCCGGATAGACCGTCAGCTGGTCGGCGGACGCGCTCGCTGGGATCAAAATCCATATCGTCACCCAGAGGAGCGCCACACACTGGGGGATGCGTGCTGATGTCCGTCTCATCGTGCGTTCTCCGTTCAATTCGGCACCAGCCGCGCTGGGCGGTGGGCGCAAGCAGAAGCACAGCTCGCCCGCTATCACGTTACCCTCTCGCCGCCGAGCACCGTCTCGCTCGGGAAGAGTCTTTGGCGGCCGCTCCGCGTGTTGCCGTAGTTGTCCACGAACTCGAACGTGCCCTCGCGCAGTTCGAGCACCGCAACGTCGGCGGGCGCCCCCACGTTGAGCGTGCCACGATCCTGGAACAGCGGGAAGACGCGCGACGCATTGACGGTCGCCCGGGCGACGACCTGATCCAACGTCATCCCAAAGTTCAGGAACTTGGACAGAACGTTGGGGAAATCGATGACGCTTTCCGCCCTCACGCTCGTGGTGTTGCCGTCGGTCGATATCGTATCGGGCCAAAAACCCGCCTGGATGATCTGGTCGAAAGTGTCCCACCGCAGATGCCCCGACCGTCCGTTGGCGACGTCGAACCACACGCCGCGGCGGCGCGCGGCTAGCACTCCGGGAAGGATCTGGCCGTCGTCGTCGACGAGGCTGTTCGGCGGCGGCGCGAACATGTGGGTCACTATGTCGCCTCGCTTGAGCTGGGCCAGCAGCGTAGGCATCGGCGTGGCCGTTTGTCCCATATGGATCATCACAGGCAGGTCGAAGGACCTTGCCACCTCCTGCGCACGGCGTAACACCTCGACATCGTCCGCGGTGACCCCTCTTGTCAGTCGCGCTTTGACGCCCACGACCACGTCGCGGTTGCGGTTGATGGCCGCCCGCGCTGCATCGACATCGGCAAGGCTCAGGTCCATCGTGTCGCCCCCGGGAAGGATACCGGCCCGCCCGATGTTGATGAGCATGCGCGCCGACTGGGGCGCCGACCTTGCAAACGCTGCCATGTCGTCCATCTGATCCGCACCTGCTGATCCGGCATCGACCCAACCGGTCACACCGCCGGCCAGGCCCACAAGGGGGCCTTCTTCGTTTCGGCCATAGTGGGTATGGAGGTCGATCAGTCCGGGGACGACGACCTTGCCCGTCGCATCGATGACCTCCGCGGCATCGTCCGCGATGTCGGCCTCGACGGATGAGATCCGGCCTGATGTGATCGCCACGTCGCGGATTGCGTCGAGTCGCAGTGAGGGATCAATGACACGCCCGCCCCTGACGATCAGGTCGACCGCAAGGGGCTCTGAATCTGATGCGAACAGCTCTGAACCACGGGCGAATGGCACAGCGCCTAGGGCGCTGGCGGCGCCGGCGGTTGTGGAGACGAACCTGCGCCGATTCATCATCGTCAGAAGCCTCGTGGGTCTGCGCCTAGCTCTGCACTCGTGATCTCGAAGACCTTTGTATTTCCTTCAAAAATACCGACCGCGAGCTGCCTCCCGTCCGGCGAAAATGCGACCGACGTCACGCCGTGGTTGTCCGTGTCGATAGTGGTGATCATCGTGCCGCTCGCGGCATCCCAAAGCGTCAGCGCCCCAGGGCTCGTCCGCGCCCGCGCCCGCGTGTTCCCAGCGCCAGTGACCAGGATCTCACCGTCAGGGGAAAACGCAAGGGCATAGACCCAGTCGCGTTGGCGCGGTAGCTGGTGCAGCCGGTCGCCCGAAGCCACATCCCATAGTCGTGGAATTCTCGAAACCCCTCCTGAAGCGAGCGTGTTGCCATCGGGACTGAACGCCACAGCCAAGATCGCGCCTAGCCGATCCCGATGAATCGGTTCCCACTCCCCGGTGGCGAGATCCCACATGGTGACTCTTCCCGTAATCTCTCCGCTGTCTCTGTCCGTATGTGATGAGCCCGTGACCAGGCCCCTGCCGTCGGGTGAAAACGCCAGAGCGTAGATGTCCGTCCGGTCCAAGTTCTCGAATTGCAAAACCCCCCGTTCCTGCCCCGTCTCCACGTCCCACAGCCGAATCTCATCGCTGTCCAAGGTGGCCCCAAGGGTCCGGTCCACGGCGGCGCTGCTCGCCAAGGTCCTGCCGTCTGGCGAGAAAACGATCTCGACGACCTCTGACCGGTGGCCTCTGAGCGTGCCCCGCAGCGCTGCGGAGGCGACATCCCAGACTCTGACCGTGTTGTCCAATCCTCCCGTGGCGACTGTCCGGCCATCGGGAGAAAACGCTACGGCAATGATCCCGCTGGAATGTCCCCGCATCGTCGCCAGCAGCTCGCCAGTGGCGACATCCCAGAGCTTCAGCTCGCCGGGTGGGGCGGGATTCTCACCTCTGATTCCAGTGGCCAGTGTCCTTCCGTCCGGAGAGAAGGCAACGTAGGCATCAAACGCATCCAAGGTGAGTAGCTCTCGGACGGTCACTTGTGCGCCGTCAACCGTTGCTTCGCCACCTGACGAGGCGCAGCCGAACCCAAACGCGGCCAGCGCAGCCACGAGGACTCTAGTGCGGACTGAAGTCTCTTTCATCGTGCGTCCTCCCCGTGTCAAGCGCGCACGTTGGTGTTCTCAGGCTTCCCGGATCAGATTGTGCTCAACATCCGAGAGTGGGCTGGTGGGCGCAAGCGGTGGCTTAGAGGGTAGCTACTGTTTCAGCCGTCGAATCCACCCGACCACGTCGCTCAGAAGCTGGTCCCGGTTGTCTTCCTCGACCTCCCACAAATCCACATCGTCTCGCTCTCTGACCTCGTTCGGGTATGGATGACGTGGATTCATCCCGACGATTGCAACGACGAGTCGATCAGAGTCGAGAAGGTTATCCATCGCGGCCATGAATTGGGATGACCAGGGCGCAATTTCCGCGACTTCGTCGATCAGGTAGAGGTCTACAGCAGTGTCGACCTGCAACTGGGGCATCATGATCCGGTGGAATAATTCCATGTCGACGCCGTACCGACCAAGCTGGTAGTCGGATTGGCCATGCACCTCCTAGGCGTGGCTCGGTGATTGTCAGGGCGCCAGACTTGAACGCGCCTGGGCACCCCAATGACCGTCAACCAGAGTAACTATGTAAAGCGATTGATACCTGGCGATGGGCTCGTTTCTATCGTTGAAACGCTGAAAGACCGTTGATATATGGACTTTGTCGGGCGAAGCCATCGTCACTTCGCGGCTGAGCCAATGGCTATGATCCCAACCTATCCTCGCCAGACCTTCAAACGCCGTGCCCATTGCAAACTCTTCGGCATTTTCCCACACCGTGACGCTGCCGCTGGCAAATCTGACATGAGGATAATTCAGCGTGGCAGCCCAGGCCTCCATGTTCTTACGGTTGAAAGACAGCATGAACTCATCCAGTGCAGCCATGGCACCAGCAATTGCTTCTGCGTTCTCGTTGCTGTCCTGAGCGTCCGATTGAGAGGATGAAAGTGCCAGGCCGAGCACCACTGTCAGCATCATAAGAAATCTGTTCTTCACGGGGCTCTCCTCATGGGGTTCAGGCGGTCGCCGACTAGGCCGTCCGCTCCTCGCGCAACTCCAGCTCCTGCATCATCTGCTCACGCATCAAGAACTTCTGGACCTTGCCGGTCACGGTCATCGGGAAGGAGTCCACGAACTTCACGTAGTGGGGGATCTTGAAGTGGGCGATCTGTCCCTTGCAGAAGTCCTGGATCTGCTCGGTCGTCACCGAGGTGCCGTCGCGTAGCTTGATCCAGGCGCACAGCTGCTCGCCGAATCTCTCGTCCGGGACGCCGATGATTTGAACGTCCTCGATGTCGGGATGTCCATACAAGAACTCCTCGACCTCCCGCGGATAGACGTTCTCGCCACCGCGGATGATCATGTCCTTGATGCGCCCCACGATGTTGCAGTATCCCTCGGCGTCGATCGTCGCGAGATCTCCAGTGTGCATCCAACCTGCCGCATCGACGGCCTCGGCCGTACGGTCCGCGTCGCCCCAGTATCCGAGCATGACCAGATACCCTCGGGTGAGCAGCTCGCCCGGCTCGCCGCAAGGGACGATCCGTCCGTCGGCGTCGACGATCTTGACCTCCACATGAGGATGGATGGAGCCGACGGTGCCGACCCGGCGTTCGAGTGAATCGTCCGGCGCGGTCTGGAAGCTGGCGGGGCTCGTCTCCGTCATGCCGTACGCGATCCCGACCTCGTCCATGTGCATCTCGCTGGTCACCCGCTTCATCACCTCGATGGGACACGAACTGCCGGCCATGATGCCCGTGCGCAGTGAAGAGAGGTCGTAGGAGCCGAAGTCGGGGTGCTCCAGCTCCGCGATGAACATCGTGGGCACGCCGTACAACGTGGTGCAGCGCTCTTCGCTGACCGCCGCAAGAACGGCCTCGGCCTCGAAGCCCTCCGACGGATAGACCATCGTCGCTCCGTGCGTGATCGCGGTCAGGTTGCCGAGGACCATTCCGAAACAGTGATACAGAGGCACGGGGATGCAGATGCGGTCTTCGTGCGTGAGCTTCAGCACCTCCCCCACGAAGTGGCCGTTGTTGAGGATGTTGTGGTGGGTGAGCGTCGCGCCTTTCGGTAGCCCGGTGGTGCCGCTGGTGAACTGGATGTTGATCGGATCGTCGAACTGAAGCGTATCGGCGATCGCGTTCAAGCGACGCTCGTCCTCGGGTGTACCCGCTTCCATGAGGTCCTGGAAGCGGATCATCCCTTTCTCGTTATCCGACCCGAGATGGATCACGAATTCCAGCGAGGGGAACCTCTCGGACTTCAGGGCGCCGAGCTCGGCCTCGGCCTGCGGGGCACCTGGCTCGGCCTCGGACTGCGGGGCAGCGGACTCGACATCGTCCAACTCGGGCACTAGCTCGCGCAGCATCCCGATGTAGTCGCTGTCCTTGAAGCTCGACGCCGTAACGAGCGCACGGCACCCGACCTTGTTGAGCGCGTATTCGAGCTCGGAGAGGCGGTACGCCGGGTTGATGTTCACGAGGATCAGGCCGGCCTTGGCCGTCGCGAACTGGGTGACCGTCCACTCGGCTCTGTTCGGCGACCAGATACCGACGCGATCGCCCGGCTCGAGGCCGAGGGACAGGAGGCCCGATGCGCACCGGTTCACCCGTTCGTGAAGTTCGGCGTACGTCCAGCGGATCGACTGGTGCCTGACCACTAGCGCCTCCCGTTCCTGATATCGCTCGGCCGCGAGGTCGAAGGCCCGACCGATGGTCGTGTCCAGGAACGGCGTGGAAGAAGCGCCGTGTACGTAGCTCAAGGTCAGAGGCGACATCAAGACACCATGCCCATGAGCAGCTCGAGATGCAAGCTCAAACGGAGCTTTTTGGGTGCCGCCGGCTCACTCAAGACCTTGGACAAGGAGCTTTCAAAGGCCTATCCCTTGATGAGGAAAGTTTTGTTCCTCCCGAAGGGATGTTAGTGCCACAGGAAGGCAGGGAGCCCCGGTGATGCTAAATGGCTAAGGGATCTACAAAAAAAGAGGATAAAGGCCTGGAAACCTTTATTGCGGACGATACGATCATCGACCGCATCCTCCAGAGGAAAAGCAAGAGGAGGCCTCCCGCCCGGAAGGTCGACTTGAGAGAGGTTCTCAGAGAAATCCTGCTGAAGGCGAACGAATTCGTCCCTTCCGATTCCGGCTCTATTCTCCTCGACGACCCTCTCCTCAAATGGGGCAAGGGACGTAAAGGAAAACTCTATTTCATGGCCTGCTTCGGAGCCGGTTCGTCGGAGCTCGTGGGCACCCACCTTCCTGACGATGTGGGGATCGTCGGGGCCACCTACCGAAGCGGTAAGCCTTATCTCAGCAAAGACGTCTCGAAAGACGGCAAGTTCTACGACGTAATCGACAAGCAGACCCAATACGAATCGAAGTCGATTCTCGCCATGCCGATCAAGATCGACGACTCGGTCGTCGGCATCATCGAGCTGATCAACAGGAAGGAAGAGGTCAATTATGACAACAAGGACCTCTCCATCCTCGAAATTTTTGCAAACTACACTTCCACACTCATCAAGAACGCGCTCGACGCGAGAATCTTCGAGGACCTGTCCAAAAGGGACAACCTGACGGGCCTCTATAACGATCGGTATTTCTACGAGAGGCTGGAGCTGGAAACACAAATAGCGGTCGACGAGGGGAGTGACCTCTCATTGATATTTTTCGACCTCGACCACTTCAAAGAAGTGAACGATACCCACGGGCACCTCGTAGGAAGCCGGGTGCTCAAGGAGGTTGCCCTCCTCGTGGACGAGGTGTTCCTCGAATCCGGCGCGGCGGCGGCCAGGTACGGCGGGGACGAATTCGTCATCCTCTTGCCGGGATACTCGCTCGAACGAAGTGGCGAATACGCTGAAACACTGCGGGAGGCGATTGCACGGAACATTTTTGTCAGGGAAAGGCCCGCCCCGGGAGAACCGGCCCTGAATATCGAAGGGGTGATTACCTGCAGCGTGGGGATCGCCTCCTTGAAGAAAGAGGAAGGGAAAGAGCTGAATAAGATGCAAGCGGCTCTCATCCGTGCGGCAGACCGTGCGATGTACCGTGCGAAAGACCTGGGGAAGAACCGGATCTGCCTCGATGGCGCCGGCTGACGCGTAAGCTGAGTGGCGGCTTAGGACAGATTCGGGTTGGGCGCCATCGAGACGAGTACCACGAGCCGCACATCGCCGCGGTTTTCCACCCCGTGCGGTTCGTCGGGCGCGGACCAGGCGAGGTGGCCGGGCCCGAGGGTACGCGTGTCATCCCCGACGGTGAAGGTGCCCTCACCCTCGATCACGTAGTAGAACTTCGTGGCTCCGGCGTGTGAGTGCACCTTCTGCGCCTGACCTGGCTCGAGGCAGTACACATCACAGAACATCTGCGGCGTCTCGAACAGACCAACCTTCTGCATCTTATCCGCCGCGAAGCGACGGAAGGCGCTCGTATCAAGGAATCCCATGCGGGAAGTGTAGCGCCCGGAGGACGACGTCGCACGGATCGGGGTCCCGCGCAAGCACCTCCGTGACGCCGTCGAACGACGCTCCGTTCATCGAGGATCCGGTAGCGGCCGGAGCTCTGGCTCGTCCCCGCGCACGAACCGACTGTGGAGCTCGAGGCGAGGCACGTCTACGACTTCCAGCCACGAACTCGGGTCCGAACGCGGGTCCTCGTCCCGACGAAGTTCGACGAGCTCGCGGCAGCGAGCCGAGTGGGCGAGCACGGCGTCGACGTCGATACCCAGATAGCATGGCCGGTACCCGCCCAGCTTCCGCTCCGTCTTCACGAGCTGCGCGCCGACGCCGCGTGGATTGCCCCGCTGCGCGTGTACGAACGCGCTGGCGTAGAGGATCAAGCCCTGGTAGAAGTCGCTCCCCTCGTCGCGCCATGGGCCCTCGAGCACCTCGTGGCTCTCCCAGTACTCTTGCGCGTTGAACAGCTCGAGAAAGCGGTGGAGCGCCTGAGGAAGATCCTGAAGGTCATCAGCCATGTGGGCCCCAGCTTGGACGGATCATCAGTACCGAGGTCAACATCCGAGAGCGGACCGGTAGGCGCAAGCACAAATCCTTTAGATCCACTCAGTCGGACCCTACCGTCGATTCACGCGTTGGAGCTCGCGTAGTCGCCCGGTTCCGGTGTGGCCGCCGGGACGCTATCATGCCGGCGTACTGGGACGGGGCACGGTTGCCCCCCCTAGCAGCCCGCGGTGCCTCCATCAGGGGCTGCCCAACCGAAAGACGAGGGAAACGATGAGAAAGGCGATGGGCACGACCCGACTTCTCGCGCTCTGCCTGCTCCTGAGCGTCAGCGCATGTGGCGACAACGGGGGGGAGGCCGGGCCGATTGATCTCGCGGCGGTGAGCACGAACCTCGAGGGCACAGCACCCGACGTCTTCCGGGCCAGGTTCGAGACCAGCAAGGGAGACTTCGTGGTCGAGGTCACGCGTGCCTGGTCACCTGCGGGAGCTGATCGCTTCTACAATCTCGTGAGTCACGGCTACCTCGACGGCGTGCGCTTCTTCCGCGTCATCGAAGGTTTCATGGCCCAGTTCGGCATCAACGGCGACCCGGAGCTTGCGGCGCTCCTTCGGGAAGCCAACATCCTGGACGACTCCGTCGTCGTGAGCAACACGCGAGGCAAGATGACCTTCGCGAAAACGGGCCAACCCAACTCACGCTCGACGCAGATTTTCATCAACTTGGCGCCTAACACGAACCTCGACGCCCTCGGCTTTTCCCCCTTTGGCGAGATCGTCGAGGGCATGGAAGTCGTGGACCAGCTGTACTCCGGCTACGGAGAGGGGGCACCGGGGGGGAACGGACCGGGTCAGGGCCGCATCCAGGCGGAAGGCAATGCCTATCTGAACGCCGAGTTCCCGAACCTCGACTACGTGGAGAGGGCGTCGATCGAAGGCTAGCCACTTCGGACGAAGGGACGCCTTCAGCGAAAGAGGGACGGGACGCTCGACCATGGACACAGATCAACGCCTGGACGCCCTGGTAGCGCCCCTCCGCGCAGATGTCGAGTCTGGCTCATCGGCGCTCGGAAGGATGGCCGCGGAAGTGCTTGGTCGAGCCGCGATGGATGCACAGGCCGGCTCGCTCGAGGAGTACCGCTTGCAGTTGAACGAGCTATCCGTGAAGGTGCTCGACGCGCAACCAGCGATGGCGACGCTGGTCACGCTCGTGCGAGACGTGCTCACCTCCGTGGAAGCCTCCGCAGATCTCGAGGCCGCTCGCCACGCCGTTGTCCGAACCGCCGAAGCGTTCGGGAGCGGTCTCGAGTCGCGGGTCGAGTCCGTCGCCACACGCGCCGCGGCGTTGATTCCATCGGGAGCTACCGTGGCCACGATCTCGTCTTCTTCGACCGTGCAGGCGACGCTGACCCATGAGGGGGCGCGGGCCGTCGGGCAGGTGATCTGCTTCGAGAGCCGGCCGATGCGGGAGGGAGAGATCCTCGCCACCGCCCTGGCGAAGGCGGGGGTGGCGGTGACGTTTGCCGTCGACGCCGCCGCCTCGACGCTCATGGGCGAGTGCGACACGGTGCTGCTGGGTGCGGACTCGATCGGCGACCTGGGAGTCGTGAACAAGATCGGCTCGGCCGGATTGGTCGACGCTGCGATCAGACAGGGGGTGCCGGTCATGGTGGTATCCGATGAAACGAAGATCCTGCCGACCGGATTCCCTCAGCACCTCACAGACGACCGTCCCCCCGAGGAAGTGTGGAGGGCACCAGCGGGTGTGCGCGTGTGGAATCGGTACTTCGAACCGTTCGAGCTCGAGCGGGTGACGATGGTGGTGACCGAGTCGGACGCACTCACTCC
This sequence comes from Gemmatimonadota bacterium, assembly GCA_022563405.1. Taxonomy (GTDB): domain Bacteria; phylum Gemmatimonadota; class Gemmatimonadetes; order Longimicrobiales; family Gaopeijiaceae; genus UBA822. The sequence continues at coordinate 24,172 of JADFNK010000017.1, forward strand.
AGCGGAAGTCGAAGAACTGCGCGAAGGCATCGTGCTGCCGCCGGGCCTCCAGGCGTGGGCCGACGACCGCGCGCGTCGGTCACCCGCGCATCGGACACCAGAGGTGTAATACACACATGACCTCCGCCCCCCTCGACGAACATCGTGAGGTCGTGCATCCCGAGTGGATCGACGACAACGGCCATTTCAACATGGGCTACTACATGGTGGCCTTCGACCGAACCACCGACACCTGGCTCGACCACATCGGCCTGACCGCCCTCGAAAGGGAGCGGTCGGGTGTCACCACCTTCACACTCGAATCACACACCAACTACCTACGGGAGTTGCTAGAGGGTGACCCGCTGCGAATTACGACGAGGCTGCTCGCATACGACCAGAAGCGGATCCACTACATCCACGAGATGTACCACGCGACCGACGGGTTCCTGGCCGCCACCAACGAGCTCATGTCTCTTCACGTGAGCCTGGCGACACGACGTGCGGCGCCAATGTCGGAGGAGGTACTCGCTCGGCTAGCGGACGTCTTGAGCCTGCACGAGACCCTACCGGTTCCTCCACAGGTCGGGCGCCACATCGGACTCGACTCCGGGTCTTGAGGTCTGGCGCGGGGCTGGCGCCAGAGGGGGGTTGGGGCTTCAATTCCCAACCTGCTCTCGGGTGAGGGTATCGGCCCGAGCATCCACGGCAAGGAGGTCGTCACCGTGAAGAACCGGTTTTGGCGGACCCTAACGCTGCTCCGCACGGCGCTGCTCCCCCTAGCGATTGCTCTGCTGTGCACCACTTCGCCGGGCGTCGTCTCGGCCGCGGCGGTGCTTCAGGACGTGGCCAGCTATCGGCTGGTCGATGACTGGCCGCGCTACCCGAGCGACATGGTGTTCGAGATGGGCACGGGCATCGCGGCGGACGCCGAGGGGATCATCTACACGATCTCGCGTGACGTCGACCACTGGGCGGCCCATCCCCTGGCGATGACCCGGTACCGAGGCAGCGGCACGATCGCCAGGTGGGACAGGCGAGGCCGGTTCCTCGGCACGTTCGCCGACGATCAGGAGTTTATCGGACCGCACTCGATCTATGTCGACCCAAACGGCTTCGTCTGGGTCGCCGACCGGGAGGGGCATCAGATCGTCAAGCTGACACCGGAGGGTGAAGAGGTGTTCTCGCTCGGTGAGTACGGCAGGTTCGGCAACGACGAGGGCCATTTCAACGGCCCGACCGGCGTCGCCTTTCTTCCCGACGGCCGTTTCGTCGTGTCCGACGGCTACTGGAACTCACGATTGGTCTGGTTCGATGAAGACGGCAACTACCTCAAGGAGGTCGGTGAGCTAGGGAACGGGCCGGGCCAACTCGCAGCGGTTCACTCCGTAGCGCTCGATCCGGACGGAAACCTCATCGTGGGGAACGTGTGCGGTACGGCGCTACACCCTTACGTGACCGCACCCGGTCAGATCGCTCCCGAGCGCCTCCGGCCGATGCCGAACTGCCAGAGCCGCTTCGACGTGTTCACGGCGGAGGGCGAGTATGTGGGAGTCTACGAACCTGTGCCGGAGCCGGGGCTGCCGCTGAGCGTCGCCGTGTACGGCGACAGGGTCTACCTCAGCGTGACTGGTGCAGCACGGGGCCGGCAGGATCTCGTGATCGTAGACGCCGGCACCGGTGAGGTGGTCGACCGCATCAGCAGCGCCAACGTCTACGTGCACCAGATGGCGATGGACCCGAACGGGGACATCTACATCGCGTCGGTCTACCCGGAGCACGGAGGTGAGGAGCGCGGAATCGAGGGGCCGTCGTTCGTGCGGTGGGCAAGATCCAGGAGATAGGCTGAAACGGTCCTCGCCAACTCCAGACTGAGCCCCCGGTCCGTGCCGCTCGATCGCGGCCTCGTTCTAACCTTCGAACGCGGGAACCCGTACGAGCACGTAGGTTATGTGCCCGCCGTCCGGCACCAGATAGGCGTGAGGGGTTCTGGCCGGAATGTGGAGTACGTCGCCCGCGGCCACGGGATATCGCGATCCACCGTCAATCGCGGAGCCAGCGGCGTTCGACCGGCCGATCATCTCTCCGCCCACAAGCATGGTCCCCTCCCCGCTTTGTACAAACACGACATCGATAATGTCGTCGTGCAACTCGGGCCTTCCGTCCCCGTCCCGACGAATGAATCGAAAACGATGTGACGAACCCCCTTCGCCGTAGTCGGCGAGCGTCTCGCGGGCCGAGCCATCCGCACGCACGCGGGTCGCAAGGGCCCCATCCCGCTCGTCCAGTTCGGTAGAGGTCCACATGCCGAATCCCGGCGGATCCAGCTGAGGTGCCGGCCCGTCGGGAACGGCCACTACTTCGCCAACATAGGCCGGGACTCGCACGAGCAAGTACGTTATGTGTCCGGCATCCGGGACGAGATAGGCGTGAGGTGTCCCGGCCGGAATTCGGAGTACGTCGCCGGCGCTCACAGGATACCGCAAACCACCTGTAATCGCCGTGCCGAGGTCGCCCCTGCGGCCGAGCATTTCGCCGCCCACCAGCAGGATTCCCTCTCCGCTCTGGATGTAGACGACGTCGTCGATGTCGTCATGCTGCTCCGGCCTTCCGTCTCCATCTCGACGAATGAAGCGGAAGCGATGTGCTCCGGACGGGTTGCCGTAATCGGCAAGCGTCTCACGGGCGGAGTCATCCGGCCCCACCCTCGTGCCGAGGGCCGAACTCCGCTCCTCCAGCTCCGAAGAGTCCCACACGACGAATCCAGGCGGGTCGGCCTGGAGGACCGGCGCGAGAACGAGAGCAACCGCCAAGAAGGAAGGTGCCACTATGATGAGGGGCCTCCTTCAGTCACGTCTGGAGTCGGTCGCTTCCTGCGCTGCCATTCTCTCCTGATAACGCGCGCCTCTCAAGACGTTCTCGAGCCCGTAATTGCCCTCCTGGCAGGCGTACTCGTAGAGATTCTCGTTCAACGCGGTCATCGGGATCTGTCCTCCCCAGGACTCCGTGTACACCGTCGGATCGTCAACCGTGAACTCGTAAAGGATCGTCTCTTCGTCGACCCTGCTGAAGCGTTCAGTCACCCTCATCTGCTCCGAAGGGTGGGGGTCCTGGCCCCCGAACAACGTCGCAATCACGTTGGCGGAGAACTCCTGTCGTGGGTTCATGTTCGTGGTCTCGACCACGAGTACGTCGCCTTCCCACCGGCCCCAAGAGTCGCCGAACCACGGACGGATGTGTGGGGGCAGCCGCGGGCCATCACCGATTCGGATGATCCGCGCGTCGTGGACCATCTCCGTCATGATCAACACGTGATCGGGCGTCTGCACGATCGTGTAGTTGCTGTTGTAGCCCGTGGTGGGGAGCATGGGCGGACCGGCAGGAGAACCGTACGAAGCGATGCAGCGTTCCGCGATGGGTCTCAACTCCGGGTGGTCGAATTCCTCGAATTGGCCCTTCAGGTCCCGGGCTTCCTGGATCTGCCTCTCGCCCTCTGGCGTAAACGCGGGAATCCGGCCGTTGGACGGAAACGTGATGAGCGAGGTCCTGGCTTCGCCGTTGACGACCGCTACCCGGTGACCGAACTCGAAATAGACGTTGTTGTAAGCGCCGACGTCCTGGCCCGCTTGTGGGGCAGGGCGGTTCGGGTCGCTCGGCTGTTCGCCAGCGACGAAACGGGCCACAGATCCTTGTTCGATCTGGGCGACCTGCTCGGGCGTGTAGACCGGACCCTGTCCCGCCTGACGTTCGAGCGTAGTCAGCGTCTGGTTCGTCCAGTTCCCCTGAAGATCGGGACGGCCGTCGGGCGTTCTGGGGACTTCCCACTCTGCGTTGGAGGTTCGAGCTTGCGCCGCCGCGGTCGAGACGACACCCGGCGCTGCGATTGCACAAAGAACGGCCAGAACCACTCCCATACGATTGCTCATTTCAACCTCCATTAAGGCAGTCTGAGTGCGATCATCTCCGGCACCCCACCGGGCCCCTCGCCGGCGATCGTCAAGGCGATGTACTGCATCCCCTCGTGCATATAGGTCATGGGGGTTCCAAGGGCGCGTGCAGGAAGATCGACGGACCCGACAATCTCGCCGGTGGCCTTGTCGCGCGCCACGAGCCGGGGCCCGCCTTCGGTACCCCCAGCCGTCAGGGCGCTCACCATCAACGTGCGGGTCAGCACGGGTCCGCCACGTCCGTCGCCGCCCAACGGGGGCAGATCGAGGTCGCGGAGCAGCTCGTGGTTGCGGAGCCGGTCGCCGTCACCGTTCGGCTGCATCCACGCGTGTTCGCCCTTGTTGAGATCGATGGCGGTGATCCGCGAATACGGTGGCTTGAGCAGCGGTAGGCCCCGTGGCATCTCGGGCCGCGTGCCTGTGGCGCCGAAGCTCACTTGGGTCAACCGGAGATTGCCACCGTCTGCCGTGTCGGGGGTGTGGTACTTCATCACCGTGAAGCCGTTCACAGAAGGCACGTAGAGGAGCCCCGTCTCGGGATCCACGCCGGCTCCAGACCAGCTGGCCGCGCCTCCGATGGGAGGTCGCTGAATCGTCCCCTGCAACCCACCCTCGATGCTCATCATCGGCGGCGTGAAGATCGGCCCCATCCTGAAGTTCTGGACCTGTTCCAGCGCCATCGCGCGGAGCTCGGGCGTGAAGTCTATCAGATCGTCCGTGCTGAAGCCCTGATCCTCGAACGGAGGCGGCTTCGTCGGGAACGGCTGGGTGGGCGAGAGCACCTCACCTTCCAGGTCGGTATACGTATCCACCCGACGCTCTTCGATCGGCCAGACCGGCTCCCCCGTCTCGCGGTCGAACACATAAGTGAACCCCTGTTTGCTCACCTGAGCGATCGCCTTTATGGGACGGCCGTCGACGGTGATGTCGATCAAGTTCGGCGCGGCGGGAAAGTCGTAGTCCCAGACTCCGTGATGGACCGCCTGGAAGTGCCACACCCGCTCGCCGGTCTCCACGTCGACAGCGACCAGACTTTCGGCGAACAGGTTGTCGCCCAAGCGGTGGCCGCCATAGTAGTCGCTGGTGGGCGTCCCGGTCGGCAGGTAGACGATGCCGAGCTCCTCGTCGGCACTGAGCATCGCCCAAACGTTGGTGTTGCCCGAGTACCGCCACGATTCGTTCAGCCAGGTCTCGACGCCAAAGTCGCCCTCTTGGGGCACGGTTCGGAAGATCCACTTGGTCTCGCCGGTTCGCGCGTCCACGCCCTTCAGCCAGCCGGGCGGCGCCTCTTTACGAACCGCGTAGTCCGTGATGATGGTCGGGGTGATGACGACGTCGTTTACGACGATCGGTGGGGACCCGACCCCCATCAGGTTGCGACCGCGAGGGTCGGTCTCTCCACGATTGGCTCGCGGGATATCCTCCATGAGATCGTGGCGGCCCTCGTTGCCGAAGGCGAGCGCCGGCTGACCCGTCTCGGCATCGACCGCGACCAGGTACCCGTCGCTCGTACCCCAGAAGATTCTGGCTTCCTGCCCGTCCGACCAGTACGCCAAGCCGCGGGTCCGGTAGGCGTGCGTCGGCACGCCGCGCAGGTAGGCCTCGGGATCGTGCACCCAGAGCGTTTCGCCGGTGCCGGCGTCGACGGCGGCCGCCTGATGCAGCGCGGTCGCAATGTACATCACCCCCCCGATCATCAGTGGCGTCGCCTGGAGCCCCCCGATCGACATCGACGGGATCTCCTCTCGCAGCGCTTCGAGATCGAGCAACGCATCGACCGACTGCCATCTCCACGCGACTTGGAGGTCGCTGAAGTTGGTGGCGTCGATCTGATCCAGCGGAGAGTACTTGGTACTCCCGAGGTCGCCGCCATAACTCCGCCACTCGCCGTTGGTGGCGCCGTATTGGGCCAGCGCAGCGGCAGGCACGATCAGCATCGCACAACACAAGGCGGCGGAGACGCCTGTTGGCTTCCAGATCCTAGACATCGCTTCCTCCGGGCTCGTCACCGGTCCCGAGTCGGGGCCGGGGTTTCACAGATGGTGTGGGCGCACTCCGGGATCACACTGTGGTCAACATCCGAGAGCGAGCTCTCAGGCGCAAGCAGAGACCCGGCGTAATTACTTCCGTGAGGCTGGCCCAAGTCGGCTGAGAGTCACGGCAGTGGGTTCCCCCGCACCATGACACGAAGGCCTGTCTCCAGGATATCGCTGAGGAAGAGCGCCATCGCTGTGATGTTTCCCGACCATTTAGCCGCTGTAGAATCGATGTACTCTCGAAGCTCCAGAAAGCCTTGGGGGATCTCGTTCAATCCCCACCACGCCACTGCAATGGTGACCAACGCGATAGAGATCGCGAACAGTCGTAAACCACGTGTCCCCCACCGTTCGTCAACAAAATCATAGATGGGAGTCCACAGGATGTCCCTCCAAGAGGGTCGCTTCTCAGGCATCGGACTCTGCTGCCTGCCTCATTCACGCCCGCTCCTCGCAGGCCCTACCCGGATCACCCCGACATTGCCTTCGATGTCGATCGTCGTGCCCAGCTCCCGCGACAGTCTCTGCACCCGCTCCAGAATCCGTCGCCCGATCTCGGGCGGAGCGATTCGGGGAATCCCGAGTCTGGAGTCCGGACCGTCCGATCCCAGCTCGACGGGGTACAGCCGCACCTCGGCCAGTTGGCCATCCTCATAGCGAGTGACCGCCACCATGCTCTCCAAGGACTGCGACGAGCCCCCGAAGTTTCTCGCGAAACCCTGTCGGGTCGAGCCGGGGCTCGCGTCCGTCATCCCGAACTGCACGGGGAGCGTCCACTGCGCCTCGCGGAAGAACTCGCCGAGGCCGTAGAAGATCGGCTTCCCGTTGTAGATCTCGATACCGCGCAGCGTTTGGACGCCGGTCCCGACGAACACATCGGCTCCGGCGTCGATGGTCTGGTGCGCCAGGTCGACGTAGAAATCCGGTGGGCGGGTGCTGAGATGCATGCGCTCGAGGACCGACTGGCTCTGGTGGGCATGCATCGACGCGACCACGAAGTCCGCGTACTGCTTCGCATTGCGGATGCTCCTGAGAATCCGGGTGAGATCGCCACGGTTCATGGTGAAGTCGATCGTTCCGGGCGTCTCGCCGGGTCTCGCGGCCCGGTAGGTCGGATCCTCTCGTCCCGAGCTCGAACCGAAGAACCTCAGCCTGTCCGAAGGCTCGTTGCCGGGTGCCGGCCGCGGATTGTCGTAGTTCGTGCTGTGCTCCAGGAGCTCGTCGCGGACCCGCCTGAGCGACGCCAGCTGCTCCGGTGTGACAACGATGACCTCCGACAAGTTGAGCATGTTGAGCCCAGGGCGCCCGCCCAGGTTGCCTTCCCGATGGGTCGCTGCCAGCCGCCGGTCGATTACGAAGGTCGGGGTGTGCATGCCTACGAACGCGACGCGGCCTTGGGGCAACTCCAGGAAGACCGGCGCCGCGGCCTCGTCCAAATTCCTGCCGGTGCCCGCGTGCACGATGCCGGCCTCGTCCAGCAGCGCGTTGGTGGCAAACATCCCCTCCGACTCCGAGTCGAACAGGTGGTTGTTCGCCCGGTTCATCATGTCGAACCCCATCAACTTCAGGTCGGCGGCCACTTCGTGGGTGCCCATGAAGTTGTTCATCGGCCCGTTGAAGGTTCGGAAGTTGCTGAGCGACCCCTCGAGGTTCCCGACCGCGAGGTCGGCATCCCGGATGAGCTTGAGCACCGCCTGAACACCCTCGTCTGCGGACTGCGAGGCCGGGCGCCTGATGATCAGATCCCCGACTGACGCGAGTGTAAAGGACCCGGGAATCGTCATGGCCATATCCCGCGGGCTGAGCGGGGGCGGTGTCTGGGCGTCAGCGGAAACGTTCCACGCCAGTGAGCAAGCGGTCAGCCCGAGCACCAGACGGATCCCGAGCGCCAGACGGATCCCGAGCGCCAGACGGATCAGGTGGAACCGTTGACGCGGGGATCGTTGGTCAGAAGATATGCGCACGATTCCTCCTCACGGACAGGGTGAGAACAGCTCGTTGTGGACCGTCACACCTTTGGCTTCCAACAGAGCCGCGTCTCTGCAACTCACCCTCGTGAACCGGAGCTCGACCCTGTCCCCCGCTCCGAGCCCCGGGTTGTCCAGCAGAGGCTGGATGTCGCTGAGCTCGGGGTTGAATCGCAGGTCGAGCCCCGTCAGGCTCGTGAGCCCCTTCAAGGCACTGAGGTCGGTGATCTGGTTGCCGGTCAGCTCGAGGCGCGTCAGAGTAGTGAGCCCGCTCAGCGCGCTGATGTCTTTGATCTGATTGCCATTGATGCGGAGCTCCGTCAGGCTCGTGAGCCCCCTCAGCGCGCTGACGTCGGTGATCGCGTTGGTGTGGAGGTTGAGATCCCTCAGGTTCGTGAGCCTACGCAGCGGCGTGATGTCTGTGATCGGGTTGTTATCGAGACGTTGAACCCCCTGAAAATCTCTCGGCAGTCGAACTCCCGTGAAGTCTCCATGTTTGTGGAGGCGGAGGACCCTCAGCTCGGTCATCTCGCTCAGCGCGCTGATATCGCTGAACGAGTTCTCGCTGAGGAAGAGGTCCGTCAGCTTCGTCATCCCACTCAGCGCACTGATGTCGGTGATCCAGTTGGTGTGGAGGCGAAGGATCGTCAGGTTCGTGAGCCCGCTCAACGCGCTGATGTCGGTGATCGACTTGTTGTTGAGTGTGAGGCTCGTCAGGCCCGTGAGATTCTGGATCCCCACGAGGCTTTCGAACGGAGCAGTGGCCGGTGGGAACCGCGGAGATCCGGTTACGGTCCGAACGGGGCCCGCCCCGGAGGCGGCCAATCCCGTCAGCCCGGATACCAGGCCACAGGTCAGATCCTCCCGCGCACCGAGCGAGAGCGCCCTCCGAACGGCCGCCTCCAGGTCGGCATCCTCGAACGTCGCGATTGATGCGTCGGAATGGTCGCTGCACAGTTCGCCAGGCTGAAGAACCCTGCGCACCTGCGCTTCTCCAGCGGCTGGGCTGGTGAGGACGAGTGTAAAGAGAAGGGCCGACGTGACAACAAAGTGCTTCATATCATTCGCTCCCCGGCGTGCGAGGGTCAGCGGAGCAGTGTGGGCCCACCGCCTAGTTCGTTGTAGATGATCGGCACGATGTCCTTCGCGTTCCACGTGGCGACCTGCCCCCACTGCTCGTCGTACTCCGCCGTGGGTCTCGCGGCGAGCACTTCCTCCAAGTGCATTCCGCTCACGATCATATCCTGGATCGTGTCGCGGATGTCCACCATCATGTCCAATACTTCGATCAACCCGTCCCGATCCGTGAAGCCGTCGCCGTGGCCCGGAATGACCTTGGTGTTCGGTCCCGCCAGTGCGATGGCGGCCTCCGTGGCGGCGATCGTCCCCGCCAGGCTCCCGCCGTTGAAGACGTCGATGATGGGATACATGTTGGTCCGGAACACGTCCCCGGTGTGCAGCACGTCCGATTGGGCGAAGTAGGTGAAGGCGTCCCCGTCGGTGTGCGCGCTCGGGACGAGCCAGACCCGCACGTCCTCTCCGTTCATGTGGAAGCTCATGGCATCCTCGAACGTGAGGATCGGGCGGTTGGCCTCGGAGATTGGGGTCGCCGCGTAGGTCCCCCCCCTACGGGGCGTATGGTGCGGTTGGAACATCCGATCTCGGACGTTCTTGTGTGATATGATCGTCGCCCCCATGTCCGCCAGGATCGGATTCCCCCCGAAGTGGTCCATGTGAACGTGCGTGTTGATGACGAAGCGGATCTCCTCATCGGTAATCTCCCGGACACCCCGAAGGACGTTGTCGGTCATACCAGGCACCTGGTCGTCGATGAGGAGGACCCCGTCGGGGCCGGGCAGAACGCCGATGTTCCCCAACGTGTTCGAGAACTGGAGCATGTAGACGTTGCCCTGGACGGGGATGACCTTGACGGGCTCCACTTGCTGAGCCGATTCGGACGCGACGGGCAGGGTCCGGGCAAAAAGCGCCAGAAGGAAAAGAAGGCTGAGGGTCCCGAACCAGGCCATTCGCCGTGGAGATCCGTTCATGACTCCTCCGAGCGTGAGAGGGAAAAGGGTGTCGTCACAGAACCGGTGACACGATGATCGTCACGTCCGTGTCGTCTAAGAGGCCGCCGTCGTCCGCGCGGCCGCGGAGCACGTAAGTACCGGGCCTGTCGAAGGTGACCCGAACCGTCCATTCCCCGTCCTCTGGTACCGGGGGCCTTCTGAAAAGCGGCGCCCACGGTGAGTTGGCGCCCGCCCGGGTATCCTCCCAGGTTTTGATCTGCGGGGGATCGAACTCGACTTCACCGTCACCGCGAAAAAGGAACCACGACAAGTGCAATCCGTTGACCTTTTGTACGGTAATCCGGCCGGGAGGACGTAGCGCGGCTGCGGAGAGGGTCGGGAGGCTGTCGCTTTCACGGGGAGGACGAATCGGGCCGACCCGTGGGAGATCGTCGTCGGTGATACGTGCCACGAGCGTCACCGGCTGCCCGACACTGACCCTTCGAACCGAATTCCCCACCAGGGTGATGGTCGGCGGCGTGTTGGCTCGGGACTCCTCGGTGGTGAAGCCGGCACCGATCGACCCTGTCTCCGACATGATCACCATGTAGTCGAGCCTGTAGTCCAGCCGGAGCGTCCCGTAGGCGGCCTCGGTTTTTCCTTGGGTCGTCAGCGTCCAGACCAGCTCCTGATCGCCGAAGTCCGCCGGCACCCGAACCTTGAACACGTATCGGTTGCGGCGCGGAAGAAAGTGTGTCGGCTGGCCCTGATCCGCGGGTCCCGGCGAGATGTTGTTGTCGGGGCCCACAGGAACGTCCAGCTCCTCTTGCCAGTTCCGGTTCATGTATCCGAACACGAGGTTGAACGACCCATCCTCGTTCAGCTCCCACCCTTCGTACCCGGGCGACGCGTTCTGGCCCGTCTGGTATGAGACTTGGGCGTTCGCCGCCTGGCAGGCGACCAGGACCGCCAGAGCGACGAACCCGCACCGGATGACTCCAGTCATCGTTTGCCTCCGAGAGCTGTGTTTTCGCATGACTGATGGCTCCCCGAGCGCGGAAGGCAAGGGGATCGCAAGCTACGTCCCGGAAAGGCTCCCCGCATCCTCTCGTCCAGGGCGTAGGTCGAGAGCCAGGCTCGATAGGCCTAGCTCCGTGTCTTCAGTCTGTGTAGAAGCCGGCGACGTCCTCTCTCACCACGCTTCGCTCCTGTGCCACCCGTATGTCCTTCGGGCTGCCTCTGACCCAAAGATGCAAAATGACAGATCGGAGCTTGGCGTCCTTTTCGATACGCCGGCGAGTGATCAGCAACCCCGCCTTCAGGACCTCCTCTTCCACCATCTCACCCGCACCGGCAACGGGTTCGAGAACGATTCGGAAGTGCGCCGGACGGCGGCGCGCGATGGCGTTCTCCATCGGTGCCAGCAGAACCAAAACGAGGAGCACGAGCAGCGTTGCTGCCACGGCCTCTACGTAGGAGCCACTCCCTACCGACATGCCGATGCCCGCGACCACCCACAGGGTTGCCGCTGTCGTGAGTCCCGTAACGGTGCCACGCGCCTGAATGATCGTACCCGCTCCGAGAAACCCGATGCCCGTTATGATCTGGGCGGCAATGCGCGATGGATCTCGGACTGCACCCTCTACGACGAGTCCGCCGAAGTCGATGGACAGATCGGTGAACAAGGCGGCGCCCACACAAATCAAGATGTTGGTCCGTAGCCCCGCGGGTTTGCTACTGGCCTCACGCTCCCAACCGATCGCCCCACCCAGGACGACGGCCAGCGCTAGTCGAGCGAGGAGGTCAAGCCGAAGGCCCGCGCCGGAATCGCCGTTGATCCATGTGCCCAGCCACTCGATTATCGTCTGCACGACGCGTCCTTATCGAACTCCTGAGTGGTCTTCGCCCGATCGGGCGGTCCACCAAAGGCGCGACCGAACCGATCTGCGGTCGCGGCGCACGCCCTAGAGTACCCGGGGGAAACTTGGATTGGAAGACCTGCGGAGCCCCAGACCTGGGAGTCAGCGCTCAGCGCAACAGCGACTTCGCGACCATCGCGTGCACTCCCACGTTCCCGTCCACCAGCTCGGTGACCCGTAGATCCACCGCCATGGAAACCACTGCGTAGGCCTCCCCACTCGTGAGCCCGAGTCGCTCCTGCAGAAACTCCACCGTCTCGCGAATCGCGATCTCGGTGGCAACTTCGAGGTCCGGATCGAAACCCATGAGGATGTGGTGAGTGGGGGTCTCGGCGCGTGGCCAATCGAGGGTCTGACCCTTGAGTACGGTGAGCTGAAGCTTCCCGCGCAAGGAAGTCTCGAGGCCGGTCTGGTTCACCTCACCGTCCCCCTGGGCAGCATGGCCGTCACCCACCTGGAAGAGCGCCCCGGCAACCCAAACCGGGATGAATAGTGTAGTTCCAGCCACCAGCTCCTTGTTGTCCATGTTGCCGGCATGACGCCCCGGGGGGTTACTGCTCACCCGGCCGGAGTCGGGTGGAGGGGCGACGCCCATGCTCCCGAAGAAGGGGTTCAGCGGAACCACCACGCCGGGAGCGATCTCCGCCTGACCCCGCTCGCGGTCGATACGGATGAGGCGGGAGCGACGGTCCTGGTCACAAAGTGAAGGGACGAATCCGCTGCATCCGTTGTACCCGTAATCGATGTCATAGTCGATCGAGAGGATGCGCACCTCCAGCACGTCTCCCGGCTCCGCACCTTCCACATGGATCGGACCCGTAAGGATGTGACCCCCGGGGCCACGGTCCGTCACCTGTTCGTAGATCGCGATAAGCTCAGGCTGTACTTCTGCGGCAGGCAGCCCCATGCGGGCGAGTCCCCGCGGGCTGCTGGTGAGCATGGTCGTGACCTCCACGACGTCACCCGACTGCACGGTGAGGACACCAGGCTTATTCGGGTCGTAGTGTCCGAACGCCACGGTCGTCGGGCCGGCGATGAGCTGGTGCTGAGCCTGGGGCGTCTGGGCGTGGACCGCGGCTGATGCGGCCAGGCACATCAGCGAAACTGCTGCTGAAATCACGGACTTCGAGCAGAACATGGTCTGTCCCCCCCCTTTTTTGCGGAGGCAGAACAATGGTCTGTCCTCCCCCCTCTTGCGGAGTCGTCGGCGTCGCCGGAAGTCGGCGCCGCCAGACAGAGTCGGCAGCCCGAAGTCCGTAGTCAAGCGGCTTAATCGCCAGCGGGCTCCGGTCGAAGACCCGTAGGCCATGCAGCCCCGTGGCTCGGTCGTTACGTTCGACGCAAATCTGCACTTCCAAGGGAGAGACCGTGGATACCAAATACTACCGAGTGGTTGCCCTGCTGTGCGGTGTCATGATCGCGATGTTGGCGGATGGCGGCAGCGTTGTGGGTCAGCAGAGTCCGGAGATGCAGGTGGTTGCGGTCATCGACGCGTATCACGCGGCGTTGGCGGCTGGTGATTCGGTCACGGCGCTCGGCCATCTTGCTCCGGACGTGACCATCCTCGAGAGCGGTGGTGTCGAAGACAAGGAGAGCTACCGTTCTGGGCATCTTGCCGCGGACATGCGCTTTGCCCAGGCCGTGCCCCGACAACGAGGTGAGATCCAGGTCACACTCGTGGGCAATGTTGCATGGGCCTACTCGACAAGTGTTACCCAGGGCCGATTGGGAGACCGCGAGATCAACTCACAAGGCGCCGAGTTGATGGTGCTTGCCCGGGAGGACGGTGCTTGGAAGATCAAGGCCATCCACTGGTCGTCCCGGCAGCGGCGTTGACCGAATCGCGGCTGGTGGAACCGCCGCGGGAGGGCACTGATCGGGACCGGACGGACGCAGACTACGTAGGCTGAACGAGATGAGGCCTATGGCCGAGGCCCTCGATCAGAGTCTGCGGTTCGAATCCGTAGCCCCTGAGGGTCGCGCACCACGCCTTCGATCGGCATGTTGGTCGCTCAGCAAATCGCGGTAGGCCGAGCAATTTTCCCCTCTCCTGAGAAGTGACCTTTGCGATTCCTCTCGTTCGTGGTCTTCCTGGTGCTCCAGATCGCCTTCCTCCCCTTGGCGGTGGTCGGTTTTTTCATCGTCGGCTACAAGCAGATGGTCGTCAGCAAACGATTGGGAGTGTCCCAGACGATGGTCGAGGTCATCAACGCGCGGTGGACGATGCACGTCTTCGACATGCGGGAGGACATGGCGAGTGCTCGGCTGGCCGACTGCGTGCCGAACACCTCCACCTTCGGACTGTGGCTCGTCCTCCTGCCACTCTGGGTGAAGTACAAGATGAGCGGTGCGTACTTCGGTTATCCCCGGGTCCCCGATGAGGGGCGGGAGGGCTACAGTGACTTCATGATGGCCAGGACACTCTACATCGACCGGATCATCCGGCGTGTCCTGGGCGACATGGATCAGTTCGTCTTGCTGGGGGCGGGTTACGACACCCGGGCCTACGGTGAGTTCAAGAGAGACGGAACGGCCATCTTCGAGCTGGACCAGGCTCGCAATCAGGAGCTGAAAATCGCGAGCCTCGACCGTGCCGGCATCGACGCCGCCCACGTCACGTTCGTTCCAGTGGATTTCAGCCGGGACGACACCTTCGAGAAACTTCGGGCCGCCGGCTACGACCCGACCAAGAAGACCATCTTCCTCTGGGAGGGGGTGACGCTCTACTTGGCAGAGAAGGACGTGAGGAAGACCCTCCGCGACGTCCGCGAGCACGCCCCTCCGGGGAGCGTGGTCGTCGCCGACTTCTACGCCGAGCGCTTCATTCGGATGGGCTCGGGGTCCCTCGCGAAGAAGACGCTGGAATACACGGACGAGACATTGGGCTTCGGACTGTCGTTGGCGACCGACTATGAGCAGAGCCTTCAGGGCTTCGTGGGTGGCGAGGGAATGAGCGTGGGAGAAACCTTTTTCCTGGGCAGCAGCGGCAAAAAGGGACCTTTTATGGTTGTCGCCGAGCTCGGTGTTTAGCCC
>JADFNK010000107.1 GCA_022563405.1 Gemmatimonadota bacterium
GGCGCTCCACTGATTCCCTTGTCGGCGAGGAGCCTTGAGAGATCGTGTACCGACATGTCAGGGCCCACGGTCACGAGCTCGGTTCGCATGATGTCACGCACGGTCTCCATTCTCTGCGCCTCCCTTCTGGACCCCGTCTATAGGTGGTCCTGTGACGACGGCTCGGCCTATCGGTTGCGGCCGAGCCGCGCGTTAAACGTCGTGAGGGTGATAGACTAAAGTCGGAATCTGAGCGCCCCGAATGACCTTGTCCGTAACGCTTCCGAGGACGAGCCGTGACACCCCACCGCGTCCGTGCGTGGACATCGCGATGAGGTCGGCCCCGTACTGCTCGGCGAAGTGCAGAATCCCCGCGGCCGGCTCCCTGTCGGTGACGACGTGTCCCGTGGCGGGAATCCCCCGCTCGATCAGCGTCGCCGCCTTTTCTTCCACGTACTCCGCGGCTGCGGTCCGACCTCTCTCGAGTACGTCGGCGTTCACCTGCACCGTGTGAGGGAGGTACGAGGAGGCGTAATCCCTTGGGTAGGGGTAGACCCTCAGGAGGTCGAATTCCGTCTCACCGTTGCCGGCCAACGCCACCGCATGAGTGAGAATCGCTTCACTCTCGTCCGATCCGTCGAGCGGAACGAGCACCCTTCGGGGATGGAAGTCCTGCTTGGTCTCCGGGCCTGCCTCGCAGGGGCGGAGGAGCAGAATGGGGATGGTGGACCGGCGAATGAGGCCGTCGGCCGTGCTCCCCAGCCAGAACCGTGACATCGGACCCCGCCCGTGCGTGGCCATAACGACGAGATCGACGCCTCGCGCGGCTGCGTGGTTCTGAATCGCTTCGGCCGGAGATCCTTTGAGCACCGTTGCGTGAACCGCAATGCCGGCCTCCCCGCGGACCCGTTCGGCGACTTCCTGAAGGTATCGTTCGAACCATCCGTCTGAGGGCAACTGCACGAATTCGTGGACCAACATGATTGGGTCCTCATGAACGCTTACGATCTCCAACAAGGCGTCGTCACGGCGTGCGATCGTGAGTGCCGCCCGGAGCGCAGACTCGGAGAATCCGGATCCGTCTAACGGGACGAGAATGAGGTGTGACATGACTGAACCTCCTTTCAGGTGCGCTGGAAGCGGGCGGGGGAAAACATCCCGCAACCGTCGGTCGGGGTTCCCCTCAACACGCTCTGGGCGATGCTCCGACCGCACTCGAACGCGAACGGGACCCCGCCGCCGCTGAAGCCGGTGATGATAAACTCTCGGGGAGACCCCGGTATGGCTCCCACCATCGGAAGGAAGTCCGCGGTCCAGCCGAACACCCCGCTCCACCGATCCTTCACTCGGAGGGGTGCCGTGGTGGGAAAAGAAGCCTCGAACCAGTGGTGAAGGTCACCTTGAAGGCGCTCGTCCAGCGCCGGACGACGCTGGCCATATGCTCGATCCCACGCGTCGTGCCTCCACCCACTCATGAGGATTCGCCCGGCCGACGTTTGGCGCCACGCGTTGAGTTTCCAATGTGTGGAGAAGGAACCGTGAAAGACCCTGGGCACCGGCTCGGAAGAAAGACCCTGGGCCCGGATCGGCACGATCTCTTCCCGGACGAAGTCCGAGAACCGGCCAGAATCGATGTGGGTGGCGTATACGACGGCCGCGCACTTGGTGGAGACGCCATCGGCCCGGCAGATGATCGCGTCTGGAGTGAGGTCCGTCCCGATCACATCCACATTCTCGACGACGCACGCACCCTCAGACTCGGCGGCCTGGGCGAGGATCGTGGTGGCAGCGGCCGGATTCAGCGAGCCGCCGCCCTCGATCCGATAGCCACCCGTGAACCCGCGACCGCCAAAGAGACTGCGGACCTCAGCCGCGGAGATCCAACTCACAGGAAGACCGTTGCGGAAGAGGGCTTCGTATGCGAGCCGCATCTGGTGGGTGGTGTGGGGTTCGGCGAGCACGTACCCACCGGACAGGTCGAGCTCGGCCTCCTCGGCTTTCCCTCGCTCCGACAAAAATTGAGCCAAACCGTGAATGGACCGGGCCGCAATCTGCCACAGCTCGATCGCCATGTCTCGGCCACGAAAGTGAACGGTCTCGTGAAACGGCTGGCGCACGGGCGGGGAGAGGACTCCGACCGCTGCGGCGGTCGCGCCTCCACCGATGCTTCCGCGCTCCATCAGCACGACTTCGACCCCCGCGCTCGCGAGGTGGTACGCGGCGGAGGTTCCGGCGATACCGCCACCCACGACGACTACGTCGGCCCGCTCCGGTGGACGGCCCAGGTGCCACGCCCCGGGATCTGTCGACTTTTCCTGCACGATGCCTCCCCTCCGGCTACTTTGGACTCTCGGTAAAGTTGTGGTCCCACCCGACGCGAGTCTGTCGGGATTCGGCGGAAGCCCCTGTGGGGAGTTTCTCCACCAACACGGCTTTGGGCGCGAAGGAGAAGGAGGGCGTGAGCGGCGGACCTTTCGGAGAGGAATCGGTGTCCAGCACGGTGCTCGACTATCGGGCCGTGTTCGAGTCTGCGCCGGACGGGATCGTCATCGTCGACGACGAGGGTCGAATCGTCGAGGTCAATCCGTGTATTTTGACACAGTTCGGGTACGCGGCGGCGGAGCTGATCGGTGAACCGGTGGAGATTCTGGTGCCGGAATCCCAGCGCGGGGCTCATAAGGGGCATCGGACCCACTTTCAGGCCGACCCGGCATCCAGACCGATGGGCGCAGGACTCGACCTGGTCGGCCGACGGAAGGATGGAAGCGGGTTTCCCGTGGAGATCAGTCTGAGCCCCTGGAAGACGAATGACGGGGACTTCGTGATCGGAGTGGTCCGGGACCAGACGGAGCGCTCACAGCTGCGCGCGTTCGGCCAGGAGGCTCTGAAGGCGGCGGAGGAAGAACGTCGTCGCATTTCCCGTGAGCTCCACGATGACACTGCGCAGCGGCTCGCCGCGCTCCTCGTCCATCTTCGTCTCGTAGGGATGGAAGAGGCCGGTGAACGCCGTGCAGCCCTGATGGAGGAGCTCAGGGAGGGGCTCCAGGAGGTGGCCGAAGGGGTACGGCGCATCGCGCGTGGCCTGAGACCTCCCGCGCTGGAGGACGCAGGCGTCGTGGCGGCGCTACAAGCCCACATCCGTAATTTGTTCGAGAACCAAACGATACGAACGTCCTTCGATGCGGGTGCAGTGGACCAACTTCTCAACGAGGACGGGAAGCTGGTCTTATACCGGGTGGTGCAGGAGGCCCTTTCGAACGTCGTGCGGCACTCGGGGGCTACAGTGGTGAATGTCGCCATCCATGCGGAGGGGAGTGCAGTTGTCGCCGTGGTGGAAGACGACGGCCACGGTTTCGACGGCAGCAGGGTCGGCGATGGGGCTGGACTCGGCTTGCTGGGGATGAAAGAACGGGCCGCCAGCGCCGGCGGATCGGTCCTGGTCGAGAGCGCACCAGGAGGTGGGACGCGAGTTCGACTCAGGATTCCACAACAGCCTGGAGAGGAGATGGATGGCTGAGTCCACAAGGATTTTGATCGCGGACGACCACGCCATGTTTCGCGCGGGCATTCGCGCATTGCTCGAGAGTGAGCCTTTGCTGGAAGTCGTGGGGGAAGTTTCCACGGGAGACGACGCGGTCGATCAGGCGCGAATCCTCAAGCCGCATGTGGTCCTGATGGATCTCTCCATGCCGGGGTCGAGCGGACTCGAGGCGACACGCAGAATCGCCGCCTTGAACTTGGATACCAAAATCCTCGTCCTCACTGCACATGCGGAGGAGGAATACCTCGTTCCGGTCGTGGACGCCGGCGCGAGCGGCTATCTCACCAAAACCAGCGCCGACACCGACTTGATCGAGGCCGTCAAGGTGGTGGCCAGAGGACAGGTGTATCTACCTCCGAAGGCCGCCACTCTCCTCCTGAAGCGCTACAAGGAGTCCGATGAGGGGGACGACCCCGGCCTGCATAGCCTGAGTTCAAGAGAACAGGAAGTGCTCGCGCTTACTGCGGAGGGCTTCGGCTCGCGGGAGATCGGAAAGAAGCTGTCCATCTCTCCGAAGACGGTCGACACCTACCGGGCAAGAATCATGGAAAAGCTGGGACTGACGCACCGAGCCGAGTTGGTGCGGTTCGCGTTACGGGTGGGGCTTCTCTCGGCGCTATAGCTCGACGCGAAGGCGGGTGGTGCGGAGGCAGGGGCGTTTGGCGCTAGCATCCCGGTCGCCCCGATAGCACTACCGAGATGCCCAACGCGATCTGGACCCGGGACTTCAAGGGAGAGACATCATGTGGGGAATTTCCCCACAACGGACCAGCCAAATCCCGACTGGTGGATTAGCCAAATCCCGACTGTCGGGGGCTCGTGACCCAAACATCATTCATTGGGAGTAATGGTCCGATGACCAGTCATCAGGCCCGGGAGGTTACATGACGAACTCGAGTAAGAGAGTACCGGATCGTCCCGCTGCTTCTCGCCGTTTTCCTCCCGATGCCCATTGCCGCTCCGGCTCAAAATCCAATACCCAGTCCGCGCAAGACCCCGACATCCTGCAGGATGTCGCCCTTCCCTTAGTCGCCAGCTCCGACCGTTTTTCGGCGGACCTCGAAAGGGCGTCGAGGATGCATGCCGGAGTGCTCGGGATGAGAGCGGCGGGTGCGTCTTGGGCGAACGTGATGAACGGCGCCCCCCCCCCGAGTCAGAGGCTGTTTGTTTCGCCTTTTTGCGAAGAGAAGGAGTGTATGAGACTATGAAAAAGTCTGAGAACGAATCTAGGACACCCGGCTCGGTGTGGTTCCGAGAGGTGGCAGCGCTCGTTGGCATTATGGGCACCTTGCTGCTCACGGCGCCGGGACTCTCTGGTCAAAACACAGGTACCATTTCCGGCCGGATCCTTGACGCTGTGAGCGGGGCGCCCGTAGATGCGGCCTGGGTGCACATTGCTGAGCTGTCGCTCGCCACCACCTCGCGGCCCAATGGGTCATTCACCCTCAATAACGTGCGGGTCGGGCTGTATGAGGTCGAGGTGGTGCGCCTCGGATTCACCACTGAGACGCAACAGGTGACGGTCACCGCCGGGGGTGTCGCAACTTTAGAATTTCTGGTTTCCCGCGATGCGCTGCGGCTGAACGAAATCGTCGTGACGGGAACGGCGGGCGGTACGAGAGCTCGATCGATCGGAAACGTGGTGGGACGGGTTCAGGCCGCGGAGATCATCGAGATGACTGCGGTGGCTACCCTTCAGGACCTGCTCGGGGCGCGGGAGTCGGGTCTCAGCTTCAACCGCAATTCGGGGAACATAGGGACCGGGTCCGAGATGCGGATTCGAGGCGTCTCCAGTGTCACGATGGGCAGCCAGCCCCTGATTTACGTGGATGGGATCCGCGTGGACAACCAGACGGGAGGTGGCCCGAACCTGCGCGACGGCGGGCAGGTCTCCTCTCTAGACGATTTCAGCCCCGACGAGATCGAGAGCATCGAGATCATCAAGGGGCCCGCCGCTGCGACGCTCTACGGCACGGAGGCTTCCGCTGGGGTGATCCAGATCATCACCAAGAAGGGAGTGAGCGGCGCCACTCAGTTTAACTTTTCCGTCCGGACGGGACAAACGTGGCTGAACGACGTATCGGGGAAGGTCGGTGAGTCGTTCGGACGAGACGCGGACGGAAACATCATCTCCTTCAACATTTACGAAGTCGAGAAAGCCGCTGGCCGTAACCACTTCCAGACCGGATTGCTGCAAAGCTACACGCTTAGCATGCGGGGGGGCACGGACCGGCTCCGGTACTACCTGTCTGCAGACTACGGAGATGACGAAGGGATCGTCAGCTACAACTGGAAGAAGCAGACCAACCTGCGTTCGAATCTCACCATCCTGCCGTCCGACCAGTTTACGGTGAACGTGAGCCTCGGCTACATCACCGGCCGGACGAGCTTCATGCAGCAGAGGACTGCCTGGGGGATGTGGGAGCAGTTCCAGTGGGCGAACCCCGAGGGGCAGGACCGCATCCTACGCGGCTTCCTCAGAGCGAGACCCGAGGAGATCGCTGATAATAGGGCCATCCGTGATTTGAACCGGTTCACGGGGAGTGTAACGGTCACACATGTTCCGATGCCTTGGTTCACCCATCGGGTGATCATCGGGACGGACGTGGTGAACGAGGAGAATTCCCAACTCTTCCCGAGGCGTGCGGTGCCGCAGGAGTTCGGCGCGCTCGCGCTGGGGAACCTGGAGATCGACCGTCCGAGGCGCCAGTATAACACACTCGATTACGCGGCGAGCGCGACGTACGGGGGGCTGCCCGGGCTGGGCGACAACGTGCAGTTCACCTCTTCGTTCGGCTTCCAGTACTACGCGAGGACGGAGGAGATCGTCAGCGGAACCGGGCAAGTATTCCCAGCCCCTCAGATCACGACGCTCTCGGGCGCTGCGTCCACGAGCGCGGGCCAGTCATTCGTAGAGAACAAGTCCGTGGGGTTGTATGTGCAGCAGGAATTGGGCTGGAATGACCGGCTCTTCCTGACCGCGGCGGTTCGCGGGGACGACAACTCAGCGTTCGGGTCGGACTACGACGCTGCGATCTACCCGAAGTTCTCGGGCACCTGGGTTCTCTCGGAGGAGGACTTCTGGGGTGGCATCGATAACCTCGTGAGCAGCTTCCGCCTGAGGTCGGCCTGGGGGAAGGCGGGTCGTCAGCCGGACATCTTCGCCGGGGTGACGCTCTACGCCCCCGAGCCAGGACCGGGTGGACAACCGTCCGTTACACCCGATGTGCTCGGCAACCCGGATCTGGGGCCGGAGGTGAGCTCGGAGATCGAGGTTGGCTTCGATGCCGCGTTCTTCGACGAGCGGATCAGCGCAGAGTTCACCTATTACAATCAGAAGGTGACGGACGCACTCATCAATATCCCGGTCCCACCAACGTTCGGCTTCCCCGGAGCTCAGACCGTGAACCTCGGGAAGCTCACGAACTGGGGTTGGGAGCTGAGCCTGAACGGCCGGCTCCTTGACCGGTCGAACTTCGCCTGGGATCTGGGTCTCGGAGTCACGAACAACCAAAACCGGATCGACGACCTAGGTGGCAATCCAGAGACGAACACCCTCAGGGAGGGCGTGAACTATCCCTTCCAGACGGAGCGAATCATCCTCTCAGCTGAGCTCGACGCTAACGGAAACGCGATCAACGTGATGTGCGACGGCGGAACAGGGCCTCTCGGTCTGGATCCGGGGGGTGCCCCGGAGCCCTGCAATGGCGCGCCGCTTCTCAGGCAGGGTAACGGCCTGGCGATCCCGAGGTATGAAGCGACTGTGAATACGACCTTCACGCTCTTCGACAACCTGCGACTCTACGCAATGGCGGAGTGGCGGGGAGAGCACTGGCGGAATCTGACGGACGCCGCGTGCCGACACACATGCTTCCAGACCTCGGAGGCTTCGGTGAGGAGAGACGATCCGTTCATGATCGCCGCGATCACGGGCAGGGCCCAGCAGACTCGACTCACCTCCGACTTCAATGCCTCGTTCGCGAAGCTCCGCGAGATCAGCCTCAATTACACACTTCCGGCCTCGTTGGCCGCCAAGGTCGGAGCCTCCAGGGCTTCCATCAACGTTGCCGCGCGGAACTTGTGGACGATCTGGCAGGCGCAGTACACCATCGGGGACGCCACAACCCCCTCGGGCGAAACCTACCCCGGAGTGCCGATAACGGACCCCGAGGCGCGGCGCGCGGGAAGCCTCACGGCTTCGAACTCGAACGTTCCCCCGCTCTCGAACTTCACGGTGACCATGCGGTTCACCTTCTAAATACCACGATCCATGGAGCGAGCTGACATGAAGACCCAACGACACGCACGGTGGTTGGTCGGGCGGCTGGCCATGGCTTCGGCTATGGGAGCGGCTATTCTGACAATCGGAGGATGCGATTCCTTGCTGGACGTAGAAGTCCCGGGGAATCTTACCGAGGAGGATCTTTTCACGCCGGGATCGGCTGCGATCATCATCAACTCGGTCATTGCGGACTTCGAGTGCTCATACTCGATGATGAGCGCCGATCTATCTGGCAACGAGGACGCTACCTGGTCGACCAGCGGGTACTGGCGTGGGGCGACCGACTATCTTAACACGCGCCCGGGTGGTGGGGCCTGTTCCCGGAATTCCGACACCAGCACCTCCTGGTTCACCAGCTTCCAGTCCTCCCGATTCATCGCGGTGTCCGTCTACGACGCACTCACCGAGTGGACCGACGCCGAGGTTCCGAACCGAAGCACGCTCCTGGCCACAGCGGCCACCTACGCGGGGCTTTTCTACGCGGTCTTCGGTGAGAAGTACTGCGAATATTCTCCGGGTGTAGGCCCGATGCTGACTCCGATGGAGGTCCTTGCAGTCGGCGAGGGGTGGTTCACCAAGGCGTTGGACGCGCTCGGTGCTGGGGACGCGGAGATCGTGAGCACGACCAGCTTGAGGCAGCTCGCGCTGCTCGCTCGGGCGCGTGTCCGCCTCGATATGGGGGACTTGGTGGGCGCCAAGGCGGACGCACTGCAGATTCAGCCTGGCTTCGTGGCTTGGGTCACGCGAGATGCGTCGGTGCGCAGCCGCTGGAACGCGGTCACTCAGGCAATGACCGTGTCGGGGTGGCGCACGATCGGTGGGCCATTGTACTGGAACGGCTTCAACGATACCCAACTCGTCTCTGCAGGATACTACAATCTGACCATCCACGCCGACGGTCGTCAGACGGTGGACGATGGCGTGCCAGACCCCCGGGTCGATGTGATCTTCACCGGTCAGTTCGCGCAGGACGGGATCACCGACCAGTACATCCAGCTCAAGTATCCAACGGTCTCGGACGACCAGCCCCTGGCGAAGTGGGCCGAGGCGCAACTCATCCTAGCGGAGATCGAAATCGATGGTGGGGGGTTGGTGGCGGCGGTGGGTTACATCAACAATCTCCGTGATGTACACAGCCTTCCTAACTTCGTGAGCACCGACAGCGACGAGATCTATCGCACGATGATCGAGGAACGGCGTCGCGAGTTCTTTTTCGAAGGGCGCCACCACAGCGACAAGCTTCGCTACGGTCTATGGTTCCCGCGCGGCCGGGGTAAGGATCACAAGGGGATCCAGTTCGGATTCAGCTATTGCTTGCTCATGCCGATAAGCGAGTACGAGCTCAACCAGAACATCATCGACGAGTTTGGGGCGGGGTATGAGGGACCCGATGTCACGGACCTCAACTACACCTTCCAGTTGAAGCTGAGTCGGTCAGTACAGTGGCCCGTTCCTTTAACGTTACCGTAGGACGCGCGGTTCCGCCGCAGGGTTCCCGTAATTAGGGCCCTGCGGCTAAGGGAAGCAAGAGAAGGGGTAGATCGGCCGGGCTCCGGGAGAAATCTCGGAGTCCGGTCTTCTTCCTCAGGCCCCCTCACTCGGGTTCCGCGTTCGCGACAGGTTGAAAAGGAGGGGCCGGCGATGCCAAAGATGAAGATGTGGAGCGGGGGACCGGCCGCAGTGGCGTTCCTCATCGTCTTCTGTCTGGGCGTCATTCCCGCGGACGCCCAGGTCAGCGACGGCGTCACCGGCCGGATCGTCGACCGAGCTACGGGCGAGCCGATCCCGAGCGCGCAGGTCGAATTCCTTTGGCTGGACGGATCCCGCGTCGGTCCGGTCGGCCTTCAGGCCCTGACAGGGCCTGAAGGAGAATTCGCCCTCGACGGAGTCGCCGAAGGGGCGTATCTGGTGCAGGTGCAGCACCTCGCCTACGGCACTCACCTTCATCCATTGCGGCTCGAAGGACGGGGGACTGCGGCGGTCGAGATCTTCATCTCGCAGGCGGCGATCGAGCTTCCCGCCCTCTTGGTGGTGGTGGATGCGGACGAGGCACGGGAGCGAGCTGAACGTGCCTCGCCTTCATCTCGAAACATCCTCACCCGGGAGGAGATCGCTCGGGCCGCGGTGAGCGGTGTTACTCTAGGGGACTACCTTAGACGATCGGTCGCGGGAATCTCGGTGCGAACGCCCGGCGGGGGTGATATCGGCGCATATCTCTGCGTCGAATTCCGCGGTGCACGGCGGGGTGACGGCCGATGTCGTCCTCCTGAGGTCCGCCTGGACGGGACCGTGGTTCCGGAGCCGCTGAGCTTCTTGAGCCAGTTTTCCCTCGACGGGCTGGAACGGATCCAGGTCATCCCTCCCGCTGATGCGGGCGGCCAATTCGGCGCGAACGCTGGGTGGGGAGTCATCCTTCTCGAAACCCGTCGCGCCGGGCTCTTCACGGAGGACGGAATCCCGGTCGCGCGGCGGCGGAGCGCCCTGTCCGCCGGTCGGTTCGACTGGAGTCTCGAGGCACAGCCGCACCCTTGGGCCAAGGTTTATGGAGCAGCGTTCCTCGGCAACGCAGTCGGGCTTGTCGCCGCAGGAGCCTTGCTCAGCCGTGGATTTCACCTGCCTGTCGAAGATTTCCTGGTGCACGGATCCTCTCTTGCGCCCGCCCCACGCCATTGAGTAGAGGGCGAGGAGGACCGTCCCGCCCCCGAGCCCGGCGCCGAACAGCGTGATGCCGTAGTTCCGTGGCTTGTGAAGCGCCTGCTCGGCGTCCGCCCGCTCCAGGAACGCCACCAGGCCGGCGATTTCGGCCTCGGTGAGCGACCTGTCCACGTACGCTTGCTGCATCACGGGGAACGGAGGACCGGCAAGGATCGCCCGGACCCCGGGGCCGCCCAGTCGCGAGAACACCGTGGTCAGCTCCGTGGCCAGGGTGCCGCCTCCGACGACCGCGTCGTGGGTCACGTCGTGGCACGAGTTGCAGGTGGGTCCGCGATTTGCGATCGCGTTGGTCCCCTGGAACAGTGCCTGCCCGAGCAGGACC
>JADFNK010000108.1 GCA_022563405.1 Gemmatimonadota bacterium
TGCGTTGCCGCACGAGCCTCGCCCGATGGCGAAGAAGAACGGCATGCCCTCGCTGCTCAACGGACTTCGGATGGACCTCGGGGATGAGGCCAGCGAGCCGCATGCGCGCCAGTAGCTCCGCGTCGATGTCGTCGCTCTTGTAGTTCGACCCGGCGATGACCCTGAGTCGCTTCGCATGCGCGAGCACGAAGTGCACACCGTTGCCGTCGAGTCGGTCGAACAGCCACGGCCAGGCTGGGCTGGTCTCGACGACGACCTCCAGTGGTCGATACGGCTCCAGGAGCTCGCTGAGTTGATCTGCATCGGTGTTCTTGATCCGCGTCGGTCCCGCTACGAGTTGTCCTTGCTTGCTCACGACACACGTGACGGAATACGTTGCGTGAGCGTCTACGCCTGCGACGAACATGGTTGGTCTCCTTGGGTTGGGGCGCCGCAGGACTTTGAGCAAGATCAGCGTAAACGCCCCGCCCGAGTGAGGCCAACCTTTCGTCTTGTCTTATAAGATCAGAATCGCGAGACGTTAGGCGGCAACAGCAGATGCAGCCGTGTCGCTTCTCCCGTATGGTTCGGCGTCGAAGCAAGAATGAGCCCTCTCGAGACTGGAGCCGTAATGGACCCGCAGGTCAACCCATCGCAGATCATGCAGGTCGGCTCCGGCTTCTGGGCATCCAAAGTCTTGCTCACCGCAGTCGAGTTCGAGCTCTTCACCATCCTGGCGGAGCGTTCGCAGACTGCAGGTGAGCTTGAGCGCGCGCTGGACCTTCGGTCCCGAGCCACCGCTGACTTCTTGGATGCGCTGGTCGCGCTGGGCTTCCTTGACCGCGACGGGGATGGCCCTGAGGGGCGGTACAGCAACACGGCCACGACCGACGCGTTCCTCGACAAAAACAAGCCGTCCTACATCGGCGGCATTCTCGAGATGTTCAACGCCCGACTCTTCGAGTACTGGAACCACCTCGGCACCGCACTTCGCACGGGTGAGCCGCAAAACGAAATCAAGGCGACCGGCCGCTCGATTTTCGAAGAACTGTATAAGGACCCCGCAGGCCTTGAGGGCTTCTTGAATGCCATGGCCGGAATCTCTGCGGGCAACTTCATCGAGCTGGCCAACAAGTTCGACTTCTCCGCGTACGAATCTCTCTGCGACGTAGGCGGAGCGACCGGCCAGCTCTGCGCCATCGTGGCACAACGACATGCAGACGTTCGGTGCACCAGCTTTGATCTCCCGGTCGTGGCTCCGATCGCCCAAAAGCATATTGATACCGCCGGACTGGCGGATCGCGTTGCGGTGGTAGGCGGGGACTTCTTCGAGGACCCGCTACCAAAGGCAGACGTCATCACCATGGGCATGATTCTTCACGATTGGAACCTCGAGAAGAAGATGCACCTAATCCGGGCCGCCTACGAGGCTCTACCCGAGGGGGGAGCCTTCATCGTTGTCGAAAACCTGATCGATGACGCCCGCCGCGAAAATGTCTTCGGTCTTCTAATGTCACTCAACATGCTCATCGAGTTTGGTGATGCCTTCGATTACACGGGCGCGGACTTCCGCAGGTGGTGCCAAGAGGTGGGCTTCACACGGTTCGACACTGTGCCGCTCGCGGGTCCAGCGAGTGCGGGGATCGCTTACAAGTAGCATGTGGCAACGCGCGCCGGTTTCCAGCACCAGAAGTATACGGGGTTTTCCGGGACGGTTGCCGCCTAACACTTATCAGGCCCCCGGAGTCAAGAGCGCGGACGTCCCCCAAGAGGCGCTGCGAGCAGCGCCACGAGGACCCCGAATCGATGGAAGCGTCCCCTGGACTCTGACTTGGCTTCGAAGTCGGGCGCAGAGGCTGAACTCTGCACCAAACACTTATTGAGGTTCAGCCGCCGTGTATCCTCCGAGGCGAGGCCCGGGAGGTGGCGGAGCGGGAGTGTGAGCTCCCGCGACCTAGAAGATCATGCGTACCCTCATGTCGTCCGACTACGTTCAAAGGTTGCAGGCTCCAGCGCTGAGGCCGGGCCAGTTAGCTCCGGGCTCGGGTGAGGGGCAGAGTCTGTCGTTGGGGTTGGGAGCGAGAGAAGGTGTCCAATCAAGCGAGCGGTTGCCGGGGTCGGCGCGCGAGCCGGCTCGAGTTAGGCGTCCGGGCTCACCTTCTCTCGTCCCGACTCAAGCGAAGAAGCGGTTCATGTCGAACACCTCCCGGTTCTTGAGCATGAAGTAGACGCTACGGCCGATGCGGGCAGCGAGGATCGCGAGCCCCTTGCCGTGGCCGTGCTTCTTGCGGAGTCGTTTCAGATGTGCTTGAGCTCGAGGGTTGTCTTTGAGGAAGAGGACCGCGGCCTCGCTGAACGCCCACTTGAGATGAACGTTGCCGATCTTGGCGCCGCCCGAGCCGGTACGTTTGCCCGCGCTCGTGTGTACGCTCTTGACCAGACGACAGTAGGAGCTGAAGTCCTGCACGGAAGGGAACCGGCCGATCTCTTGGATCTCGTAGAGCAGCGTGAGGCCCAGGATCTTGCCGATGCCGGGTACGGTCCGGAGCAACTCGAACGCGTCGGGGTCGTGCACGTTGGCCTCGGCTTGCACCACCCGCTCGATGCGTCGGATCACGTCGTCGTAGGGATCGGCCAGCGCCAGGTCGGCCTCGATACTCGCACGGACAGAGGGCTCGTGGGCGAAGGCGAGGGCGAGTCCCACGCGATTCTTCTTGTACAGAAGTTGGCCCGAGGGAGCCGGTAGGTTGTACTGGTGGAACGTGTTGCGCACGTGGGTGACGAGCTCACCCCGCTTGCGCACGAAGAAGAGGCGACGCCGGAGCAGATCGCGCGTGGCGCGCATGCGCCGGGGGTAGACGTAGGCCGGGGGGAAGGCACCACCCCGGAGCAGGACCGCGATCTTGTGAGAGTCGATCTTGTCGTTCTTGGCCTTGCCGCCGTGGATGGCCTTCATGTACAGCGCGTGGCCAAGGACGAAGCGGAACCTGTCAACGACTTTGAGACACTCGGGGTGATCAATTAGAGAGCAATCTCCTGTGAGGTGAGGGTGGCGGAGCTCGGGGGATTGATCCAGACGGCCTCCGGGAGCGGTTGAGGTTTCGGCGGACCGGAGACGAAGCGTTCGGGATGAGCGGCCCAGGCCTCGCGGAGCACGGCCTCCCGGCGAGCGATGATCTGATCGGCGAGCCCGAAGTGGACCTGCTCTGGGGTCAACATCGAGATGCCCCCGTGCCGGTGCTCGGTGTTGTACCAAGGGAAGAACGAGCGACAGAAGGTCTTGGCATGGTGCTCATGCCCGAACCGCCCGGGAAACGAGGGATGGTACTTCAGGGTCTTGAACTGAGCCTCGGAGAACGGGTTGTCATCCGAGACCTGAGGCCGACTCAGCGAGCGGGTCACGCCGAGATCGGCTAGGAGCTGAGCCGTGCACTGGCTCGTCATCGGAGCCCCACGATCGGAGTGTAGGGTCAGGACCTGGGGCTGGACGCCGTACTTCAGACAGGTCTGTTGGATGAGGCGCCCGGCCAGGGCGGAGTTCTCCCGATTCGCCACCATCCAGCCCGGCACATAGCGGCTGAAGATGTCCAGGATGACGTAGAGGTAGTAGTAGATCCACTTCTCCGGCCCCAGCAGCCGCGTGATATCCCAGGACCAGACCTGGTTCGGAGCCGTCGCCATCAGCTCCGGTTTCTTGTATTCGGGATGCGTGCGCTGCGGCCGGCGCTCCTGAACTGCCGCGCGCGAGTCCAGAACGCGATACATCGTACGTTCGGAGGCCAGGTAGACACCCTCGTCGAGCAGAGTGGCCTTCACCTCGGCTGGCGATCTGTCGACGAACCGCGGGGAACACAACGTGTCGTACACCTCGTCCTGTTCCTTCTCGCTCAACGCCCGGGCAGGGGTCGCACGGGGCTGCTGATGCCCGGTCGAGGGCCTCAGACGACGGTAGAACGTGGCCCTGGCGACACTGAGCGCGTCGCACGCGGGCTTCACCCCGACGTGCTCCGCCAGCTCCGTGGTCGCGGTCAAGAGCTCGTCCCGTCCTCGAGGCTCAATCCCAGCAGCCCTGCAACTTTTCCCTGGACGTCGATGATCAGGTGCGCCTTGTGGAGCTCCTTTTCGAGGCGAACAACTTCGTGCTCCAGCTTGCGCACTTTCCCCGCCAGCGGATTCCGTTCGTTCGCCTTGCGACCTCGTTTCTTCGACAGCGCGCTCAGCGACCCGCACCGCGCCGCCTTGCGCCACGTCGTCAGGTGCGACGAGTACAGCCCCTCTCGACGCAGGAGTCGCCCGACCTCTCCAAGCTCCCTGCACCGGTCCGCCTCTTCGACGATCCGGAGCTTGTACGACGGCGCGAACCGACGCCGGTTCGGCTTGTCTACCACCTCCGGATCCGGTGGAGCTGCCGCGCTTCGCTTAGCCTCCATCAGCGGTGGGGGGGCATTAATACTCTCTTCTCTCATTTCCTCTCGCAGTCTCTGCATTCTCGGGTTCTCTGCCTTCGCGCCCTACTCTAATTCTTTGCACGTGCTGTGTCTCACCTACGTTGGCAGAGAGGGAAGGCGATGCCTTCGCGTACGCACAGGTCGGCAAGCCAGTACCAGCAGAAGATGCACTCGGTCGCGACGACGAGCCCGTCACGGTAGGGAGCGACGGTCTCGAGGAAGAGCTCGGGATCGCACCGTAGGTTGCGGTGCAGCAGCACGTCGCCGCTGTCGTGCTCTAGGATGCAGACGTACATGGTGCGAGCGTGGAGATCGATGCCGCAGTAGTATCGATGACGGCCGGTGTAGAACCGCATGGTTCCCCTCCTGGGGTTGGATGAGTTGTGTCGCGCTCTCATCGTTCCGCCCGATCATCGGGAGGTCCAGGAGGGGGCCTGCATGAGTATCAAGCGATTGCTACAGTCGCGGAAGAAACGGGAGGGTCGCATACTTCGCTTGCGCTCAGCATGTTTGCCGCGCAGTAGAATCGCGAGACGTTAGAAAGCGAGAGCAGACGCTGTGCCGAGGCGGCATCATCACTCTATCCTGTCCTCGAAACGGGTCAACGGCGGGGCTCAATTGCTCTCCGTGGCCGAGGGATTCTTGACTTCCCGAAGGAACCGCTGAAGAATGCAGGGGGAGCGGTGAGCACGAGTCCAAGTACCGGGTTGAGATCGCAGTCCCGGGGCGTCAGGACGATCCCGTAGGGGATCCCAATCCTGGCAACAGGAGCGCCAATCTCAGTGTGCCGCCGCTCCCTCTTTCTATTCCAGCTCCACCGCGACCGAACCAGATCCAGACTCGCTCGTGGCGCTGGTGCCGTCCACGCGGCTGACGGCCCCAGGCGAGGACTTCGACACTTCATCGGAACCCTGACTCTTGCCGATCTCACACTTCGAACAGAAGCGCGTGTCCAAGATCCTGAGTCAGTACTGCGACGAACGAGTTCCGCCCCATGTCCGCGACAAGATCGAGCTGCGGTTCCGTTTTGAGGGGAACAGCGTGATTCTCTTCGAGCATCGACCCTCATTGACGGGCTCAGGCGAGTGGGTCGAATCGGTTGTGGCGAAGTTCCGATTCTTCGTTGGCCGACAGGAATGGGCCTTGTACTGGCGAAATCGAAACCAGCTCTGGAAACGCTACGAGCTCATCAGGCCGTCTCGACTCTTCGACGATCTACTCAGCGAGGTTGACGCGGATCCGACGCGTATCTTCTGGGGCTGAATGCAGATCGACATGCGGTTCGCTTTCTAACAAGCGATTGCTGCAGTCGCGGAAGAAGTTAGTGGGTCCAAAGTACTCACCTTGCGGCTCGCACTTCGGATCGGCATGCTGGCCGCGCAGCAGAATCGCGAGCCGTTATAGAGCGCGGATTGTCAGTTGTCGTATTGAGCGTGTCGTAGACCTGTCCGGCTTCTGAGCGTCCCGTTCGGTCATGGCCCGTTCCCACCCCTCAGGAGTAGAATGAAGAGTCCCAAGCGTAGAGTGTAAACGAATGCCAGTGCCGAACGTCAAAGAGCGACTTCTCGAAGCTGTTCGCGGGCTACCTGAAGACGCCACGGTGGAGGACGCGATGGAACGCCTCTACTTCCTCGCGAAGGTCGAGGAAGGGGAACGCCAAGCGGACGCCGGCCAAACCATGAGTCATGAGGAAGCTAGGAAGCGCGTTCTCGGGTGACCCAAGTCAGGTGGACCGAGCAGGCCGTGGGCGACCTCCGGTCCATACGCGAGTTCATCGAGCGTGACTCCCCGAGGTACGGCCGCATGGTCGCGGAGCGCATCTTCGACTCGACGGAGCGGCTCGAGTCATTCCCGCGATCTGGCCGCATGGTCCCGGAAGTGGGTCGCGATGACCTGCGCGAGATCATCGTCGGGGACTACCGCATCGTTTATCGACTCGAGCCCGACGCTTGTGTGCTGCTCACGGTCTTCCGCTCCTCGAGGCTCCTGCCGGCGGGTCTGGGCGAACTCTGACGGACAGGTGCGCTTCTCTAGCATCAAGTTTGAAGTGCAACAGCATCTAAAGAGCTGAAGTGATTTCATAACATTCAGCGGGGGTTCGGAAGCCGAGCCTCCGGCGAGGTCTATTGTTGAGCTTCTTGGCGATGCGGTCGCAGTCACGCTGGGAGAGGTGAGCCATGCTGGTCCGTTTCGGGACGTACTGCCGTATGAGGCCGTTGGTGTTCTCATTGGTACCGCGCTCCCAGGAGCAGTGGGGGGTGGCGAAGTAGAAGTCGGCACCGGTGGCTGCTTCGATCGCCTTGTAGCCATGGAACTCGGTGCCATTGTCGACGGTGACGGAGCGGATGCGCCGAGCGGCGTTGTTGATGAGGGCGATGGCGGCTCGGGTGGTGGCCTCGACGGTTCGGGCGTCGAGCTTGGCGATCATGACGTAGCCGGTCTTACGATCGACGAGCGTGAGGATACAGTGCTTGTTGGTTCCGAGGACGGTGTCGCCTTCCAGGTGGCCGACGCGGGACCGGTTCTCGGCACCGGGAGGTCGTTCGGAGATGGCCCGCTTGCCGGCTAGGCGGCCACGAGAGTCGTAGCGGCCGTAGCGTTTGCGGCGCTTCTTCTGGGCACAGCGGAGATGACGATGGAGGGTGCCGTCTCGTTGTTTGTCGTCCCAGATATGTCGGTAGATCGTCTCATGACTGATCCGTAGGAGCCGGAACCTGCGGAGCCACCCCGCGACTTGTTCAGGACTGAAGTCCTCGCGGAGCCAGGCCTCGACGAGATACCAATCGGCCGTAGTGAATCGTTGGTTGCGCCGAGACCTGGATCGCCTCCAACGGGCGAAGTCATCGGCGAGCTGGGGACGATAGGCTCGGTCCTTCTTGACGTTACGGCGCACCTCGCGGCTAACGGTGCTGCGGTGCCGGCCGAGGGCGCGGGCGATCTGAGACTGGCTGCAGCCTTGTTTGCGAAGCGTAGAGAGCGCATATCGCTCCTCTGAGGTGAGCTGGCGGTAGGTCCTCATGAGTGACTCCTATTTCTTGGTCGGAATAGAAGCTCTGAGGTACACCAGCTCGCCTCTTCTTTGTTCAGGCAGCGGGTCGGTCGAGTTGTTGCACTTACTTTATGAATCCAAGCCACTTAACAAGCGATTGCTGCAGTCGCGGAAGAAGTTAGCGGGTCCGAAGCACTCGCCTTGCGGCTCGCGCTTCGGGTCACCATGCTGGCCGCGCAGCAGAATCGCGAGACGTTAGACAGCAGCCACGGCAGAGTCCGATGCACGAATCTGAAACACGCCCCACGATCGCGTGCCGCCTAGATGCTTTGGGCCCGTCCGAGCGGGAGCGACGTTCTGAGCTAGCTGAGCTGATCCGGCAGAATGCGGCTTCGATCGAGGAGACGACGTCCGGATACCGAATTAGGTTGTCGCCCGACCCTGGCGTCTGTGCCAATGCACTAGAGCTGATCCACCTCGAGCGTAGATGTTGTCCGTTCCTTGATCTCGCCCTTCAGTTTGACGCAGGAGATGAAGCAGCGGTCTTCTTGATCGGCGGCGGCGAAGGTGTGAAGGAGTTCCTCGGCCAGAACTCCGTACTCGGCTGTGCTCAGCTTGAGCCTGGGTCAGCGTGCTGCCAAACACTCCATCTTCTTGGGAGACTCCACGCATGAAGAAAGTTCTTGCGGTGTTCTTCGTCATGGGAGTTCTCGTGTGCGGTGGGATCGAGGAAACGGGTCGATCCCCCTTGGACGACCTTGAAGACGCCGTGGCGGGCTTCCTCGATTCCTACTTCCTGGCCATCGAAACCCGCGACGCCGCTCTCCTCCAAGACATGTATGTTGCTGACGGCCGCTTCGAGTGGATTGAGGACGGCGAGATCCGATACCGCTCGCTTGACGACGTCTTAGCGGCCCTCGCTTCGTTGCCTGCGAACGCCGCGATTCGCACGGCGTATGACGGCCGTGAGATCACTCCGGTAGGCACCGCCGGAGCCCGCGTATCTACGCGGTTTTGGACGGTGATCGGTGAGGGCCCTTCAGCGTTTGAATTCGGTGGGATGATGACAATGGTGCTCGAAGACGGGCCGACCGGTTGGCAAATCGTTGGCGGTCATACGTCCTCGGCGAGACAAGACGGACGCTAGGGATGCTGCTGCTAACAAGCGATTGCTACAGTCGCGGAAGTATCGGGCGGGTCGCATACTTCGCTTGCGCTCAGCATGTTTGCCGCGTAGTAGAATCGCGAGACGTTAGACAGCCTCTTGAATCACTCGGTGAACATCTCCTGCAAGAGACTGAGTGAGCTAGCGGTCGCCCGAGCGCTGAGACGTCCAAGCTTGCGCACCAGCCGATGCGTATCGACGGCCCTCAGTTGATCCAGCACCACGAATCCGTCTCGTTTCTGAAAACGGCAAGAGACTCGGTACGGGTAGGCGTGCCCACCGGTCGTCATCGGAGCCACAATGATCGTATCGAGGTGTCGATTCAGTTCGTCCGGTGAAAGTACAACGCACGGGCGCGCCTTCTTGATTTCCCTCCCGATTGTGGGATCTAACGCCACAACGAAGACATCTCCACGGCAAACCACCGCTTGCCTTGCTACCATTCCCAGTCAGCCTCATCGAACCGGGTCGGCACAGCATCATCAAGGAGAGTGTGATCGCCACGTTCCTTCGCTAGGGCCGCGGCGTCAGCCCATCCGGCTCTGGGAGCCCTCTCTGACTCGATCATTATGCCCCCGTCGACGACCCTCAGTTGCACCTGCTCTTCCAGCCCAGCCTCCTCTAGGAGAGGCTTCGGGATTCGAACGCCTCGCGAGTTTCCGATTCGCACGATCTTGGTTTTCATTCCTACGGCTCCTGTAAGCACATCGTAATTACTCATGAAGCTAGGCGGCCGGCGGCTGTCTAACAAGCGATTCTGCAGTCGCGGAATGGCGTAGCGGGTCCGAAGCACTCGCCTTGCGGCTCGCGCTTCGGATCGGCATGCTGGCCGCGCAGCAGAATCGCGAGACGTTAGATGGCCTAGCTGCCCTCGTCGCTCAGAACAGTCAGGAAGGCACGTGGACGCACGACATGGACGTCTTGCCAGCCACTGGCGTCGAGTAGGTGCTCGTCGCCCGAGACGACGACTGCTTTGGTTTGCCGAGCGCAGAGCATGAACTTGTCGTCGTCCCGGTCTGCCGTGATGTGCTGCGTCGACGTCGGATCGGAAACGAGGGTGCCGCGCCCGACCAAGGTCGCGAGGAGTCCTCTGTACTCGATTCCGGGGTGCGACTCAGATAGGCGGTCGCAGACCCTTGAGTACTCGTCGAAGATCGCGGGGGAGAGACATAGCTCGAAGCCTCCCTCTGACCATGCCTCGAGGACCGCGCGAGGTATCCCGCCGAAGAAGATTCCAGAGGCGACGACGTTGGTGTCGAGGACGGCTCTCACCCTTCGTTGCGGACCTCTCGAATCGCGCGCGTGACGTCCTCAGGCGTCAGCCCAGCCTCTTCAGCGGACCTACGAGCTCTGTCCAGGAGTTCCTTGAACTCAGTCATCTTGGGCGCCTGTAGGGCCTTGAGGACGACAACATCGCCCTCGCCTACGACGACGAACTGCGCCCCGGGCTCGAGGCCGAGACGATTTCGGATCTCCTCAGGGATGACGACTTGTCCTCGCGACGACAGTTTGGTCGTGGATGGTGTGGCCATGGCGGCCTCCTTTGGACGTCTTGCCAGTAAGATCGCCCGGGGGGGGCCATCTAACAAGCGATTGCTGCAGTCGCGGAAAGACGTAGCGGGGTCCGAGGCACTCGCCTTGCGGCTCGCGCTTCGGGTCACCATGCTGGCCGCGCAGCATCTATAAGGCGAAAGATGTCAATAGGGCGAAGCCCCCCCACCCCGTCCGCGGCGCGGACGGGAAGGCTCGGTCGTTTGGGCTGAAGCTCAAGGTCCTGCGTCATTGTTATTCGGTTAAGCCGTCATTCGGTACACACGTCGCGTCCGATCTTGGGCGAGCCTCCCTGAGGGGCTCAGGCATCTATTCGGGTTTAGGTCCCGGACGCTGGGACGTCCCATGATCTGCTATGCGAGTGGGGCGCTCAATCAGAATACAGGGTCGTCGAAGCGACATGCTACGCTCGGAAGCTCACCCCTCTCGTGGTACGTTCCTTCATGGTTCGGTACATCAGTTCTCTGGTGTCACGGGTTCACCGTTCCAGGCCTCACCTGTCCGTAGCATGGCGTGCACCGCGCGAGCGAGTCGGCGAGCG
>JADFNK010000109.1 GCA_022563405.1 Gemmatimonadota bacterium
TGGCCCATCAATCCGTCCATAGCCTTCGAGCCGCGATTCGTCTTTCAGCTCGACCTCGCGCGGGCGATGTGGGCGCTGATGCCCGCCCCGTTCTTCTGGGGCGCGAGCTTCCCGCTCGCGGTCGCGGCGGCCGCGGCCAGGGGTCAGGACCCGGGAGCGCTCGTCGGCCGCGTATATGCAGCGAACACCGTCGGGGCGATCTTCGGGGCGCTTTGTTTCGGTATCGTCGCTGTGCCCTGGCTCGGCACGCAGGACGCCCAGCGCGCGCTGATCGCGGTCGCGACGCTGGCGGCGCTGGTGCTGCTCGTGCCTGCCGCGTTGGGTCGTGGGGTGCGGGGGCGCCGTGGCCCGGCCGCGGCGGCGGAAGGCGTCGACGCCGGACGATCGAGGGCCGAAGGACTCGCGGTCGCGGGCGTGGGTGTGGTGGTGGCCGTCGTCCTCGGTGTAGGCGTCAGCGAGATCCCGCCGGTCCTGATCGCCTACGGGCGCTACGCCCCCACCTATGATCCACCGAAGACGCTCTACGTCGGAGAGGGACGGAACTCATCGATCGCGGTGACGGAGCTGTCCGACGGAACGCTGAACCTGCACGTGGGGGGAAAGGTCGTGGCCTCGACCGAGCCGCAGGACATGAAGTTGCAGGGCATGCTCGGCCACCTCACCGCGCTTCTCCACGACGATCCGAAAACGGTGTTGGTCGTGGGGTTCGGGGCCGGGGTGACCGCCGGAACCTTCGTCACGCATCCGGGAATCGAGCGCATCGTGATCGCCGAGATCGAGCCGCTCATCATCGAGGAGTCCTCGGCGTATTTTCGTGGATCGAACAACGACGTGCTCAACGACCCCCGGGTCGAGGTCGTGTTCGACGACGCCCGTCACTTCCTCCTTACCACCAACGAGACCT
Source organism: Gemmatimonadota bacterium (assembly GCA_022563405.1). Classification (GTDB taxonomy): domain Bacteria; phylum Gemmatimonadota; class Gemmatimonadetes; order Longimicrobiales; family Gaopeijiaceae; genus UBA822. The sequence continues at coordinate 905 of JADFNK010000109.1, forward strand.
TCGATCTCATCACCTCCGACCCTATCCATCCGTGGATGAAGGGCGCCGCCGCGCTGTACAGCGCGGAGTACTTCGAGCTTGCGAGCGAACACCTGAACGAGGGCGGCGTCATCACGCAGTGGGTGCCCCTGTACGAGAGCAATCTCGAGTCCGTGAAGAGCGAGATTGCGACGTTCTTCCGGGCCTTCCCCGATGGAACGGTCTGGGGCAATACCTATGAGGGTGGCGGATACGACGTAGTGATGGCGGCCAAGAAGGGAGGGGTGCGCGTCGACGTGGACGCGTTCGTCGACCGACTCCTCTCACCGGACCACGCCTACGTCGCGATGGACCTCACCCAGCTCGGCTTCTCGAGGTCCCTGGATCTGCTGGCGACGTACGCAGCGAGCGCGGACGATCTCGCTGGATGGTTGGCCGACGCAGAGATCAACCGCGATCGCAGCCTGCGGCTCATGTATCTGGCCGGGCTGGGCCTCAACAACTACACCGCGGCTTCGATCTACTCGGAGTTGATGGGCTTCCGGTCGTTCCCGGACGGCGTATTCCTCGGCACTCCGGGGCGCGTGGAAGCGTTGCGGGAGCTCATGGGGTTCCGGTAGGTCGGGCGTCACGTACGCTCACCATCCGACGATCGGATTATACTTTCGTGAATCGCGACACGCTTGATACTGGAGTCGATATGAGATTGGTCGCAGTGTTCCTGTTCTTCGGAGCGTTGCCGTACGCGGGCTTCGCCCAAGAGCGGGAGTTCGTTACCAACGGCCGAATGATCCTGGGCGTGCCAGATGACTTGACCGCGTCGGTGACCTTCGTCGACGTCGATGGCGACTCCGATCTCGATGTGGTCTTCGCGAACGGGCGCCACTGGCCTCAACTCAACGAGGTCTACATCAACAACGGCAGAGGGCAGTTTACGGTCGGCTACGCATTGGGCCCGGAAAAAGCGACCACCTACGCCGTTCCTGCGGGGGATCTCGATGGCGACGGGGACATGGACATCGTGGTCGGAAACGACCGGGCGGAAAACTGGGTCTACCTGAACGACGGCAAGGGTCGCTTTACTCTGGCCTGGGCCGTGGGCCCGGAGATCGAGCCGACCCGTAGCGTCCAACTCTACGATCTGGATGGCGACGGATCACTGGATGTACTCGTCACCAACCGGGGGACCGCCAACGGATTCTATCTGAACGACGGCACGGGGCGCTTCGGACGGAAGAGAGCGTTCGGTGATGCCGATGGTTCGACCATCGCCGTGGCGATCGGTGATGTGGATGGTGACGGTGACCCGGATCTCGTACTCGCGAATCGCGACGGTCAGGCGAATCAGATTCTCCTCAACGACGGCAACCTGGGCTTCAGTGACGTGCGCCTGTTCGGCACCGGAAGCGATGAGACCCGCTCCGTCGCTCTGGCGGATCTGAATGGTGACGGCATCGTGGACATCGTCGCGGCGAATATCGGGGAACCGAACGCCGTCTACCTGGGCCGTGGGGACGGCAGCTTCGATCTCGGGGCCATGTTCGGTGATTCGGAAATGACGTATGCGCTCGTGATCGTCGACGTCGACCGCGACGGAGACCCGGACATTGTCGTTTCGAATGTCGGCGGGCCCAATGCCGTATACCTGAACGACGGCAGCGCGACGGAATGGACCGTCAGTTGGCTGGGCGCCGGGTCCGACAACAGCTACGGGGTGGATGCCGGCGACCTGAACGGCGACGGTTATCCGGAGATCGTTTTCGCCAACTCTGGGACGTTCAATCGCCTGTTCTTCAACGTTGCGAGGGACGACGGCCGCTGATGGAAGGGCGGTGGCACGTTGAGGGGAGCGCGAGGTGAAGCCTGGATCCACGGGCTCTGGGCCCAAGGCGTGCAGGAATCCTCGTGGAGTGGGGTACCTGTCCGAATGATCCTCAGTCAGATCCACAACCGTAGCTGGGCCGTCTTCATTGCCCGAGCCATTCTCGGACTGATCTTCTTCATGGCTGGCTACTGGAAGGTGTTTACCCTTGGCCCTGTCGAGCACGCCCAGCGTTGGTTCGTCGGGCCCTACTCCGAGACCTTTCTCCCTGTGTGGTCTCTATGGGCGACAGGTACGGTGGTGCCGGTGGTCGAGCTCACTGCGGGCGCTTTGGTCTTGATCGGACTATGGACTCGTCCAGCCCTGCTCGCTCTCGGCGCGATCTTGATTCTCGTGACATTCGGCCACCTTCTCGCGGAGCCGCTGTACGAGTTTCATACCCACGTCATGCCTCGCGTTGCTCTCCTACTCTTCATCCTGAGCATGCCGGACGCGGACGACTGCATCTCCCTGGACTATTGGCTCGCGCGTAGGAAGCTCTTATAAACCGAACGGCCCGCCCCTGGCGCTCGGGTTAGAAGATCACCGCGATCGTCACGATCCACACCGCGAAAGTCCCCCACCCGCCCCACAGGAGATAGGTGAAGAGCGTAACGCTCAGCGCGTTTTCCGCTTCGAGCGAGGGGTCACCGATGTCTTGCTTGTCGAGGTCGGTCGTGGACACGGGCGCTTCCCCTTCGTCGGTAGAGCCGCTTGTTGGTTTGCGAATCATAGTAGACCACCCCGGGCCGCGAGGGGCAAGAGTCGAGCAGCGGAGCCGGTGTACCTGATCGTCATCGGACCCGCGGGGATTTCCCAAGTGTAGCCATCGGCGGTGGGTGTTATTTCAAAATCTCCAGCTCTTCCCTGAGCATAGGAGCGCATGCTGTATCGGTCCGTTCGAGGGTCGTAGGAGATCACTGCGAACGCATTGAAGACGAGACTGCCGTTGCTGTCGAATCCACGACCTTCGATCAGCCGGATCGAACCCCCCAGGAAGGGGCCGATGCGCTCCGTCTGAATCACCTCCTGCCTCTCTCCGGAAGGGAGGAGTATCCAGGCGGTCCCCGTCCACACCCCATCCAGGAAGGCCCAGAAAGGCGAAGCGACGCATCGCTTCGGTCTGGAAAGTAGCGCGGCGGAATCCGGAGGCCCCTGAGCGAAAGCAGCAGTGGGCCCTCCTGCCAACGTCAATGTGAGCCCGACGAGTAGCGCCGCTTGCTTTACCGTCGATTCGCCTCCGGCCCGTAATTCTCGGTGGAATCAGAGCCGCCCACTATGTGAGACTACGCGAAACCTGCGCCGTGTCTTCATGCACCAGGGCCGAGCGCTGCACGAAGTCGTCCAACGCCTTGGCAGGGCCGCTTGTGTCTGGGCGGATTACGCAGCATCTATAAGGCGATTGGAGTCAAGAGGGCGCAGCCCACCCTTACCCGTTGGCTGAAGCGAACGGAGGAGCGGATCGTCGGGTTGTAGCTCAAGGTCCTGGGTCATGATGTTGCGGTTCGTGTAACCACGTCGCGTCCGATCTTAGGCGAGTCTCGTACCGCGACTCAGGCATCTATTCGGATTTCGTCCCGAACGCGGGGACGTTCCAAGATCTGCTATGCGAGCGGGGGGCTCAATCAGAATGTGAAGGTCGTCGAAGCGACATGCTGCGCGTGGAACTTCCCCCTCTCGTGGTACGATACGGCGGTGTAGTGCATCTCAGTTTTGCTGCGACACGGGTTGATCACGCCAGACCTCACCTGTACGCAGCATGGCGTGCACTGCGCGTGCGAGGCGACGTGCGGTGGCGACGCGAGCGACCTGCCAGCCGAGGCGCTGCTTCATCTGGTCATAGGACTCCGATAGCCAGCTGTCGGGTGCGTGCGCTACGTGGCTGACGACGGCGCGCACGAAGGTGCCCCTGAGCCAACGATTGGCACCGGCGGGTATGGATTTGTGCCGGATGGGTCTCATCCCGGATTGCGAGGAACGAGGCGCGAGCCCGGCATAGCTGGCGAGGTGCGCGGGTGTGCGGAATCGTGAGATGGGCAGCGTCTCGGTCGCGATGACGAGCGCACGGTACGCTCCGATGCCCGGGATGGTCTCGAGCAGGGCCACGGCCGGGTTGTCTCGGCCCATGCGCTGGACCCTGCGATCGAGCGTCTTGATCATCGGCTCGAGTTGGTCGATGAGCGCCCACTGCATGGTGATGAACGTACGCCGCTCCTGTCCGAGCCGTGGCCAAGCCTCGGAGCGCACCCACGCACGGCCATCCTGCGTGAGCAGACGCCCACGCTCGAGGCAAAGCCCGACGTTGTGGAGCTGCGAATGGATACGGTTGGCCATCTGCGTGCGCTGGCGTACCAACCGTGCCCGGCCGCGCAGGAGTACAGCCTGCTCCCTCTGCTCAACGGATTTCGTATGGACGTCGGGGATGAGGCCCGCGAGTCGCATGCGTGCCAAGAGCTCGGCATCGATGTCGTCACTCTTGTAGTTGGACTCGGCGATCACCCGGAGTCTCTTCGCATGGGCGAGCACGAAGTGCACACCCGGGCCCTCGAGCCGGTCGAACAGCCACGGCCAGGCCGGGCTCGTCTCGACGACGACCTCCAAGGGTCGAAATGGCTCGAGCAGTGCGTCGAGTCGATCCGCTTCACTGTTGCGGATGCGCACGGGCTTCTGTACGAGCTCACCGGTGTTGCTTACGATGGCGATCACCGAATACGTTGCGTGTGCGTCGATCCCTGCGACAAACGCCGCAGGACCTTGAGAATTCAGCGTAACACTCCGCACGAGTGAGGCCAGCCCGTCGCCTTATAGGATCAGAATGACGGGACGTCAGGCAGCAAGTTTGGTACCTATCGTATGCATCATCGTTCGTGGGCGTGCGGATAGCCGATGTCCGCGTCGTGTGGTAGTGTAGAGAGTCGGAATCGACCACGGACGGACCCGGGCCGCACTATGCGGGTCTCCAACCAAGTGCAGGTACGCTCTGAACGGCTTTCGGCAATTCCTGGGCGAACTGCAACGGCGACGCGTATATCAGGTTGCCGTTGGATACTCCGTCGGTGCCCTCGCTTTGGTCGAGGCCGCTGACCTAGTTCTTCCGCGGTTAGGGGGGTCGGAGTCAGTAGTCACCAGCATCTTGGTCATCGCCTTGATCGGTTTTCCGATCGCGGTGGTTCTCGCTTGGTTCTACGATCTGACGCCTGGGGGTGTTGAACGCACGTCCCGGTTCGACACCGCGTCCAGGGCGCCGGCTTATACCGTTGGCGCAGGAGCAATCCTCCTAGTCGTGGCCATTGTCGCCTGGCTCATGCAAGGTCGGAACTTCTCCTCTTATGGCTCACAGGAAGTTGTTTCGAACGTTGGCGTGTCCCTTGCCGTCCTCCCATTCGAGGACATGAGTTCAGCCGGGGATCAGGAATGGCTGGGTGAGGGGTTCGCAGAGGAGATCTTAGCCGCCCTGTCGCGTGTACCCAATCTTCACGTCGTCGCCCGTCAATCGTCCTTCTCCCTCCGAGATGCGACACTTTCCGAGCTTGCCGACCGGCTTGGAGTAACTCACGTCCTCTCTGGGAGCATCCGAACCGAGGGTGCCCGGGCTCGGATCCGGGCCCAGCTGACTGAAATCGAGACTCAGTCCGGTGTGTGGTCGCGGGACTTTCGACCGGATTTGACGAGCGTTCTCGACGCGCAGGAGGACATTGCTCGCGCTGTGGTTGACGCGCTGGAAGTCGAACTCGGGGTGATTGGGGCTGCCGCAATCATGTCGGCCTCCACACTCGATCCGATCGCGTATGAACACTACCTGAGAGGACGCCGATTGTGGAATCGACGCTCAGAGGCCGATATCCTCTCAGCGATCGCCCATTTTGAAGCGGCTGTCGGGGCGGACCCTGAGTACGCCGCGGCGTGGGCCGGTCTCGCCTATGTTCATCTCGTACTGCCGGAGTACTCCCCCACGGCCAACCTCCAGTTGGCCCGCGACCGATCGGTAGAAGCCGCTGCACAAGCGCTCTTGATCGACCCTGAACAGCCCGATGCCCTCACAGCCAGGGGTTGGGGGCGAATGGTCCATCACTACGACTGGAACGGAGCCGAGGAGCTGATCGCGCAAGCTCTTGAGTTGAATCCGACCAACGTGAACGCGCTCCATTGGCAGTCACATATATTGTCATGGCAGGGCCGCCACGCGGAGGCGCTTCTGTTGGCTCGGCGGGCTGCGGCCCTCGATCCACTGTCCTCGATCATGAGAACGAACCTCGCCTTCATCCTAATGGACGCTCGTGAGTACGATGACGCGCTTCGCGAGGCTGAGAGAGTCTTGGCCTCGGAACCCAGTTATGAAGCCAGCTTGCGACTCGTGTGGGATATCAACACCCGGGTTGGACGTTTCGACGTAGCCGCGACCGCGCTCCAAACTTGGTTCGTCGCTCGGGGCAAGGACGCTATCGCCGCGAGAGAGTTGGCGGCAGTGTTCGCCAACGCGGCGTCGGACTTCCGTGAGACCGGGCTCCCGGGGACACTTCCCCAGGAACTCGTCGATCGACTCCAACCGGGTCTGTACATGGGTGGACAACTTTTCGCCAGCGTCGGAGACCGGACGGCGACACTCGAGATACTAGAGCAGGCATTCAGGGAACGTGCGGGCGCAAGGAGCCTTCTCAGCGTCAGAGTGAACCCACACTTTGACTTCCTGCGGGAAGACCCTGGGTTCTTGGATTTGGTCGAACGGGTCGGTCTAGGCGGCTAGCTTCAGCGCGCCGCTACGTTCCGCCCAAACGACTGCCTCACTCAGGAAGGTGGTAGCCTCCGGAACCAGTCAAGACTGATGAAGCGATCCACCTAACAAAGCCATTGCTAGAAGCGACCAGGCAATGCCGGTCGGGGAGGAAGTCATTGGATGTAGACTGAAACTCTGAGGAGCCGTCTAGTGGGTGCGATCCCCACCCAGTCAAAGCATAGCCAGCAGGCTGGTAGCTAGACTTGCAGTCGTCTCCGTGAGGGGGCGGTTGATGCGTAGTCAGGCGAGCGAGTTGGGCCACAGGAATTGCAGCCCCGAAATGCTCATCCCGGATGCTCAGGGGCTTAGCAACCATGAAAGCAGCATCCCCGGAGGCGCTATGGGCGAGCCGACGGGGGACCGGCGGGGTGGAGGACTGTGGCACGACCGAAGAAGACGGCCCGGTAACCTGGGAGACCCCTGACCGTCCAGTCGTAAGAACCGGGCGACGGAGAACCGGTGACCCACTCCGACGCGCCGTCGGCAGCAAACGGACCGACGGCCGGCCCAGTGGCGCAGACGCTACGAGGCACAGAACCAACGTTTGCACGACCTGGTAAGGCATAGCCGAGGGCAGACCGGAGGCATGCTGACGCGGCATGGGGAGTCGGATGGCTGCATACGAGCGACGATGGTGGGGAACGGGTTCGGCACCCGGACCCAGCGGAGCAAAGGCGGCCAGTGTTGAGGCAGAACCTCAGGAGGGAAACATGAGTCTGGGCACAGACCGAGGCATCATCATGTCCACGGAACTTCTGGGGGTAGCGGAGCGAGCGCAGCACGACCGGGAAGCCCGGAGGCCGACATCCCGGCGTTGTTACTCCGGATCCGGATCAGGGCGTGGACGTCAGAGGGCGATACGCCCCGGGCGGCTGGTGACGGTGCCTCCGTCACTTGACGCCTCAAGGGGTTCCACGACGCGCTTGTCAGACGGCTGCGGTGTTTGACCCGAAGGTGGCCCGCAAAAAAATGGGCCTCGGGCGCTGTGAGACTGTTTCAGCGGAGGAGCCGAGTGGTGGAAATCTCCTTGCTCGGATCTGAGGGGGCTCGGGCGGGCAACTGCCCGGGCTACCCGACGTGTGCCAGGCATGGCGCGGCCCGTCGTATGGCGGGCGAATAACCGTGCGGCGAAAGCCAAGCGGGAAGTGACTTGGGGGTGAAAGTCCCTTGGGGGCCCTGGTGGCTGGGAACCCCTAGCTGAACGGCAAGCGTGGCCCCGTGAGGGGCTGCGGGGAGGAAGCTGAAGGCAAAGCTCTGGCCCGAGGAACACGAATCGCATAAAAGGCGGTCGCTCGGTGGGCGAGGGGGCGTTGGTACCTGAAGCCCGATAGCCACCCGGACTGAGCGGGCGTAGATGCGGCGGGTAGATGGAGTGAAGGTCACGCGCCTTACCCTGGGAGGTCTCGCCTTACGCCTGAAAGGGCGACGTCCGGCGACGGGCGGAGCGAGAAGTCAGCCGAGGCCATAGTAGCCGCTGGCGCACGGCGGCGAAGGGCCGAACATGAAGAGCCGAACCGGCACAAAGGGTTCATGGACGAAAGAGACGCAGGGAAGAGGGCTGAGAGGCCGGAGCGGGCCGGGAGAGTAGGCGGCGGAACCGCCGAGGGTACCGGTGCTGCGCGTCAAGCGTTCAGGGCACCTGGAGAGCAAGCCGGGGACGAGACTGTGGGACTCATGGAGGAGGTGTTGCGTCGTGAGAATCTGATGGCCGCATATCGGCGGGTAGTCCGAAACAAGGGTGCCGGAGGCGTGGACGGTAGGAGTGTCGATGACCTAAAGCATCAGATTAGGGAGGACTGGCCGACGATCCGGGAAACGCTGTTGAGCGGAACGTACGAACCGAGTCCTGTGCGGAAGGTAGAGATACCGAAGCATGGAGGAGGCGTACGAAAGCTCGGCATCCCGACGGTGATGGACCGGATGATCCAACAGGCCCTACTCCAGGTTCTTACGCCCATCTTCGACCCGACGTTCTCGGAGGATAGCTACGGCTTCCGCCCGGGACGGAGCACGCATCAAGCGGTTCTGCGCGCTCGCGAACACATTGCGGCGGGCCATCGGTGGGTGGTGGATTTGGATTTGGAGAAGTTCTTCGACACGGTAAACCACGATGTGCTTATGGCGCGCGTGGCGAAGCGGGTGAAGGACAAGAGGGTGCTCCGTGTGATCGGCCGCTACTTGAGGGCCGGGATCACGGAGGGTGGAGTGACGTCGTCCCGAAGAGAGGGTACACCGCAGGGTGGGCCACTCTCGCCGCTGCTATCCAACATCCTGCTGGATGATCTGGACAAGGAGTTGGAGCGGCGGGGCCACCGCTTCGTGCGTTACGCCGATGACTTCCAAGTCTACGTGAAGTCGGCGCGGGCCGGGGAGCGTGTGCTGGCGTCGCTGGAGGGCTTCTTGAAGAAGCGACTCCGCCTGAAGGTGAACCGGGAAAAGAGCGCGGTGGGCCGGCCCTGGAAACGAAAGTTCCTAGGGTATGGGACCACGTCGAACAAGGTGCCGAGGTTGAAGCCAGCACCGGAGTCGGTGAAGCGGCTGAAACTGAAGCTGAAGGACTTGTTCCGACGAGGCCGAGGTTGGAGCCTTGCGCGTACCATCCGGGAGCTCAACCCGATCTTGAGGGGATGGGCCGCGTACTACCGGTTGGCGGACGTGAGCGGAGTATTCGAAGAGTTGGACACGTGGATCCGCCGGAGGCTGCGCCTCATTTTGTGGCGACAGTGGAAGCGGCCACGGACCCGACTCAAGGAGCTACGCAAGCGTGGCGTGGACGACAACCGAGCCGCCCAGTCGGCGTACAACGGGCGAGGTCCGTGGTGGAACGCGGGCTCGAGAAACATGAACCAGGCCGTACCGACCACAATGTTGAGTCAAATGGGACTCGTGAGCCTTTTGCAAGAGCAACGGAGACTTGCGCGCTCCTCGTGAACCGCCGGATACGGAACCGTACGTCCGGTGGTGTGGGAGGGTTGTAGCGGTGAGCCGACCCACGGTGAACCCTATACGGGCACGAAACCGGAAACGGTGGACAC
>JADFNK010000018.1 GCA_022563405.1 Gemmatimonadota bacterium
AGCACGAGGATGAGCAGGAAGACGATCGCTCCCACGCTGACAACATACGACTGGGTGCGGCGCATTCCCGGTCCTCGATCGCCCGGCGGACCCTCCGCTGGGCTGGCGGGGGGATCCTCCGCTGGGCCGCCCGGGGGACCCTCCGCTGGGCCGGTTGGCGGAACGATCCGCGGTGACGGGTTCTCCTGCATCAGGTTTCCTCTGCGCCTGCGCCTAGTCGCATCCCAAGATTTCTTCCAAGGCGAGCTTCGTCTTTGGAAGCAGTTGTGATTCGTCGAAGTACTTGGTTACCACGTCCATGGCTTCGGAGACAGTCGAGATATTGAGGTAGCGAAGCAAGTAGCGCACGTCGTCGAGGTCGTGGAACTCCTCGCCGAGCCGCATGGCCGCGCACTTCATGGCGAGCAGGTAGGCCGGCCGGGCCACGAATACCCGTAGGTGAGGAAGCTCCAGGAACGGGTCGAAGTCGCCTCGTGGGCTGAGGTATCTCTTCACCGCGTGGATCAGCCAGTCATCGGGTACGTTGGCCTGGACGGCGATCCGAGCGGCAGCCTCACGAAGGATCTTCGTGGGCTTGAACAACGCGTCGACGTCTCGGGTCGCATCGCGAGCGTTCAGGGCCAGGCACATGACGGCACCACCCACCAGGTAGAGCTCGCCCTCGGCCTCCATATTCCGGAGCTCACAGTCGAGGAGTTCGAAGAGTCGACGAATGTCTTTTGCCGTGAGTCTCATTGGGTCAGACACGGTCGCCGAGTGCGGAATCCACGAAGATATTCCGGCGTTTGAAAGGGACCGGCGCCTCCCGCAGGAGGTGCGGCCGCAGGCTCCTCATCCCACCGGCGAAGTGGGGCTCATCAAGTAGCGGGATCGTCTTGACCCAGGGTGGTGGCACCACCTGATTGTGGTCCGCGGCCTGTTCGACGAGCGCAGCCGTGTAATTAGCAGTGAAGGGATCCAACGGCCGGATGTCCGCATCAGCGACGGCATCGCCGAATTCGCCGGGAGCGAGCGCAGTAAGGAAATCGTTGAGGTCGGCCAGGGCGAACCGTCGTTCGGCGGTGCCCCGTCGGTCGCTGGCGTCGCCAAGAGCTTGCAGGATCTTCTCGAAGCGGAGTCGTTGGGACGGGAGGGCCCGCCCGAGCACGTAGCCAGAAAGGTCGAGGCCCGCCCGGTCCGCAAGACGTTTCAGTGCGGCCTTTTCGCGGGCTGTGACCCGAATCTGAAGGTGCTGGGTCTTGGTTTGCATATTCCAACCGTAGAAGGCGCTTTGACGTAATGTCAATACGTATGTAATGACACACGCCGTCGGGAGTTCCATAGCCCTGGACCAGGCTCCCGCTTTAGCTTTCCAGTCGGCGTGTGCAGGTAGTTTGCCGTCGGTGCGAGTCAGGCGAATCGAAGTACAACGGAGATGAGCGATCAGATGAGTGAATCGCGCAACGTGCGGAGCCCGGATGAGTCCACTACGGAAATCACGGAATTCATGCTGCCGGGCGACGTCAACAATCTTGGGCACATTTTCGGTGGTGTTCTGCTTTCAATGGTCGATCGGGCCGCCGCGGTCACGGCCATGCGTCATGCCCGGCAGCCGTGTGTCACCGTGTCGATCAACCGGGTCGACTTCAAGGAGCCGATCTATGCCGGCGAGTTGGTGATGTGCAGTGCGCGGGTCAACTACGTCGGCCGAACCTCGATGGAGATCGGCGTCCGTGTGGTTGCGGAGCATCCGATCTCGGGTCGCCGCCGCCACACCAACGACTGTCTTCTGACTTTCGTGGCCATCGATGAGAACAGCCGGCCGGCTCCGGTGCCGGGGTTGGAACTGATCACGGACGAGGACAAGGAGAGGTTCGAGGACGGCAAGCTGCGTAGGGAGAATCGGGAAGCGCTCGAAAGGGAATTGGCGAACAATTAGAGGGGCCGTTCAGCAGGGGTCGCTCACCCCCGCTCCACAACCATCGCGAACCCCAGCCCACCCGCCGCACACACCGTTATCAACCCCAGCTCCACGTCCCGCCGCTTCATCTCGTTCAGCAGCGTGGTCGTGAGACGGGCGCCCGTCGCGCCGAACGGATGCCCGATCGCGAGGGAGCCGCCCATCACGTTGATGAGCTCGATGTCCGGGTGGCCCACGGCTTGGCTTCGGCCCAGCTCCTCTTCGGCGAACTTTTTGGACGAGAGCGCCTGGAGGTTCGAGAGCACTTGGGCCGCGAAGGCCTCGTGCATCTCCATCAGGCCGATGTCCGCCATGGTGATGCCCGCCCGGTCCAGCGCCATCGGCGCGGCATAGGCGGGCCCCTGGAGCAGCTGCCCCGCGGGGTCCAGACCCGAGAACGCGTAGCTGCGGACGAAGCCCATCGGCTCGAGGCCGTCCGCCTTCGCCCGCTCCTCGGACATCATCAACACCGCCGAAGCCCCGTCGGTGAGCGGCGAGGCGTTACCGGCGGTCACACTGCCGTGCTTGCGGTCGAACACAGGGCGCAGCTTGGCCAGGGCCTCTTCGCTGCTGTCGCTCCTGATGCCGTTGTCGGTCTGTACCACCGTCTCGAAATCCGGGGGCACGTAGACGGGGCCGATCTCCGCGGTGAGCCTCCCGTCTTGTGTTCCGGCGGCGGCGAGCTGATGCGAGCGGAGGGCCCAGGCGTCCTGATCGGCCCGGCTGATGCCGTTCTCCTTGGCCATACGCTCGGCGGACTCCCCCATGCTTTCACCCGTGGTGGGCTCGGCGATCTGCGGGAAGTTGGGTACCAGATCCTTGGGCCTGATCTTGGCCAGCGTCCCCAGTCGCGCGCCGAGTGTCTTCGCCTTGGAGACCCCGATGAGTTTCTCTGCGAGGGACTGCTTGATGGTGATCGGAATGTGCGTGAGCGACTCGGACCCGCCAGCGACCACCACGTCGGCGTAGCCACGCTCGATGAGATTGGCGGCGTCCGCGATCGACTGATTGGCGGTGGCACAGGCACGGGAGACGGTCACCGCGGGCACGGTTTTCGGCAGGGTGGCCAGCCCGACTTCACGGGCGATGTTGGGGGCGTGGGGATCATGTACGACGGTGCCGTAAACGAGGTGGTCCACGTCCTCGCCACGAACGCCGCTCCGGTCCATGAGCTCACGCACCGCGAGCACACCGAGGTCGATCGCGGTCAGGTCCTTGAAGACGGTTCCGGATCGCACGAACGGCGTGCGGAGTCCTGTGATGATGGCTGTGCGTCTGGTCATGACCCCCTGTAACCCACCGGCTCCGGCTGCGGTTCCGTGAGGAAGCACTGGCTTCGAGGCGACGGCTCCGGTGGCTAGGCGAATCTTCCGGGGCTAGACTGGTCTCCGCTCGGCTTCGGCCACGCTTGAGGGCGAGGTTCTGACTCGAGGTTACGACCCGACGGATGCCGGAAGTGCCCGGGGACGCCGGAAGCTACCGGGGAGGCTGGAAACGACTATGAGGCTCGAAATGAACGGGAGGCGAAGCACCAGATCATGAAGGGCGTCACGTTCAACGTATCGGTTCCGCACTTCCTGCTCGCGAAGACCGCTGGCCGTGTCACCGATTCGGCCTTCTTCGGGTTTCTCAGCGGCGTGAAGATGAGCGATCTCCCCGAGCCACAGCTGCCGGGGCCGGACTGGGTCGAGATCGAAGTCATCGCGGGGGGCATTTGCGGAAGCGACATCAGCAACCTGACGTACTCCGCGAGCCCGGCCATGGAGCCGTTCGGCTCGTTTCCGGCCGTTCTCGGGCATGAGATTCTGGGAAGGGTGAAGTCGGTCGGTGCCCGCGTGTCCAAGGTGTCGCAGGGCCAGCGGGTGACGGTGGACCCCATGATCTCGTGTACGACCAGAGGCTACCCTCCGGAGGATCCGTGCTCCTCCTGCTCCGAGGGGCTTCACTGCACGTGTGAGCGGGCCGGCGAAGAGGGCATCACCTTGATCGGAGATCAGCCCCTCTCGCGGGGGCTCACGATCGGGTATCACCGAGATCTGCCCGGGGGGTGGGGCCAGACCGTGCTCGCTCACGAATCCCAGGTTTTTTCCGTCGACGATGCGTTGCCCGACAACGCGGCCGTGCTTCTCGAGCCGCTCTCCATCGCTCTGCACGCGGTGTTGCGCTCTCCTCCGAGGGACCAGGAGCCCGCCTTCGTGATCGGGAGTGGCACGATCGCCTTGGCCACCATATGGGCCTTGCGGGCGACGGGCTTCCAAGGCCCGATCCTCGCACAGGCCAAACGGGAGCACGAGCAGAAGTTGGCCCGGACGTTGGGCGCTACCGACGTGGTCGCGCCGGGCCCTGAAGCGCGACAGGCGTTGATCGAGAGCGGGGCGTCGGCCTATATGCCGGTGGTGGGCCCCGAGGTCTACTCAGGTGGTGGCTTTCCCCTCATCTACGACTGTGTCGGCAACCGGAGCAGCCTCGCGCAGTCCCTCGGTTTCGCCTCACCGCGTGGCCGCATCGTGGTCATCGGGTGTGTGGCCGAGTTCAAGAAGCTCGATCTCACGTTCATCTGGGCCAGAGAGCTCCGCATCCGGGGGGCGGTCGGTTACGGGCAGGAGACTTGGCGGGGTGAACGGCGGCACACCTTCGAGATCGCCCACGATCTCCTGCTCGAGACGGGGGCGCCGGTGCAGGATATGGTCACGCACGCGTATCCCCTCGACCAGTATCGGGACGCTCTGCGTGCGGCGGCGAACCACCGCAAGAGCGGTGCGGTAAAGGTAGTGCTGCAGCCTTAGACCGCCCGGGATGGGCGTTGAGGGCTGGGCCGCAAGGTAATCCCACCAGCGCTGAAGCCTCCGACAGCTTGGCGGAGCAGTTCGTCCATCCCTCTCCCTTCCACCCGCGAGAAAAGGAGTCCTACAGCGGCAGCTGCAACAACTCCGGATGCACCCGGCTCCGCGACTGATACCCGTCGACCCCCACCCCCTCGATGGCGAGGAGGGCCACCTTGTTGCGGAGGCCACCCGAGTAGCCCCCCAACCTGCCGTCGCTTCGTACGACGCGGTGGCACGGAACGACGATCGGAAGCGGGTTGGCCCCCACGGCCTGGCCGACGGCCCGCGCTGCGCCGGCCACTCCGATCTCATCGGCGATGTCCCCGTACGACACGATACGGCCGTAGGGGATTTCCGTGAGCCGCTCGTAGATGCCCCGCTGAAACTTGGTGGCTCCGGAGAAATCGAGCGGAAGATGGAAGCGCTTTCTCTTTCCATCGAAGTATTGATTGAGCTGGTGGAGGGCTACGCTGAGCGTGGGGTGTCCGTCCGCATCCCAGTGACCGTCCTCGATCATCTCGGGTGTGACTGATCCGATCCGGCGAATCCCATGGCGGGTGACCCAGACCGCGATGTCTCCGGCCGGTGTGTCACGCAGGAGACCCGAATAAACGGCGGAAGCGCTCGCGTGAGCAGGTATCAGTGTGTCGTCTCCTCTTGGGATCCGTCGTTGTGAGCTGCTCCCCCGAGGGGATCAGGCTCTAGCCCAGTACCGAGCGCCTCACGGAGCGCGTCGAAGGCGAGCAGCGCGCACCGGATCCGCACGGGAAACTTCGAGACGCCTTGCAACGCGCGAAGGTCCCCCAGGGACCGATCGGACGAGGCGTCTTCACTGCCGTGCATCATATCAGTGAAGACCTCGGCTAGGCGAATCGCCTCGCTGCGCTCCGTCCCTTTGACCAGGGCGGTCATCATAGACACCGAGGCCTGCGAGATCGAACATCCCTGGCCGTCGAACGCGATCTCTTCGATCCGGTCCCCCTCGAGACGGATCTGAATCTTGACCTCGTCGCCGCACACTGGATTGGCCACGCGCGCCTCCACGGTGTGATCGGCGAGCTCCCCCTTGTTCCGCGGGTGGCGGTAGTGCTCGAGGATGAGCGCTTGATACAGAGAGGTTAAGGGCGCTTCCGTCATACGTCCGCCGGTCTCAGGCCGGTCCGAAAATTTCCTTCACGGACGCGAGCCCCTCGATGAGACGGTCCACGTCGTCCGTGGAGTTGTAGAGATAGAAGCTCGCGCGCGCCGTGGCCGAGATGCCGAAGTGCTGCATGACGAGTTGGGCGCAGTGATGGCCCGCGCGGATCGCGATCCCTCTGGAGTCCAGGATGGTGGAGATGTCGTGAGGGTGGGCGTCTCCCATGGTGAAGGAGATGACACCGGAGCGTTCGTCCAAGTCGGTGGGCCCGTAGACCCGAATGCCTCCCAAGTCGTCGAGTCGTTCGAGAGCGTAGGAGAGCAGCTCTCTTTCGTGCTCTGCGATTCTGTCGAACCCCACCTCGTCGAGGAAGTCCGCCGCCGCCCCCAGGGCGATGGCTCCGGCGATGTTCGGCGTGCCGGCCTCGAACTTGTGCGGGATCTCGGCCCAGGTGCTTTCCTCGCGCCCGACGGTGCGGATCATCTCGCCCCCGCCTTGGTACGGCGGCATCGACTCGAGCAGCGAGCGGCGGCCCCACAATCCGCCCGATCCCGTGGGCCCGCACATCTTGTGCCCCGAGAAGGCGTAGAAGTCGCAGCCGAGCTCCTGCACGTCCACCCGGCGGTGGGGGACGGCTTGGGCGCCGTCGACGAGCACGAGCGCCCCGACTTTCTTGGCCTGCTCGGTGATCTCACGTATCGGGTTGACCGTCCCCAACGCGTTCGAGATATGCGAGACGGCGACCATCCGGGTGCGGTCCGTCAGAAGCTCAGGGAGATCGTCCAGGATCAGACGGCCTTGCTCGTCCATCTCGATGTACCGAATGCGAGCGCCCGTACGGCGGGCCACCAGCTGCCACGGGACGATGTTGGAGTGGTGCTCGAGGGAGCTCAAGAGGATCTCGTCACCCTCACCCAATGTGTCCATGCCCCAACTGCTTGCCACCAGGTTGATGGCCTCCGTGGTGCCGCGAGTCCACACCAACTCGGCCGAATCTGCCGCACCGATGAACTTTGCCAGTTTCACCCGTGCGCCCTCGAAAGCGACGGTGGCTCGGCGGCTCAACTCGTGGATGCCGCGATGCACGTTGGCGTTGTCGTGCTCGTAATACGCCGTCAGAGCGTCCAGCACGTATTGGGGCTTCTGCGAGGTGGCGGCGTTGTCCAGGTAGACGAGCGGATGCCCGCCGACTTCCTGGGCGAGGGCCGGGAACTGAGCCCTCAAGGCCGTCCGATCGAGTCGCGGAGACGTGATAGGCATGTCAGTTCACCCCGCTGCTGCTACAGGCCTCCATAGTGCGGGCTCGCGAACCTCAGTGAAGGGTCGCGAACCTCCTCTAGATCTGGACGTAGATTTCTTGGCCCCGGATCCGGACGTCGTAGACGGGTACGGGCTTGATGGCCGGAAGCCCGACGGCCCTTCCCGTGCAAACGTCAAACCTAGCGCCGTGGTACAAGCACTCCAATCGATCCCCGTCCAGCTCTCCGTCGGAGAGCGGAAGATCCTGGTGCGAGCAACGATTCTGGAGGGCATAGAGATCGCCGTCGATGTTGGCCAGAACGATAAGTTCCTGCTCCACCTCGACCTCCAAGAGGCTGCCTGGCGGGCACTCACTGAGGTCGGCGACCTTCACCCACGTTCCGTCGCCCTCCCCTCCGTCCGATACATCGGAGCTTCCGTCAGATACATCCGAACTCCCGCTAGACGCATCGGAGCCTTCGCTGGAGGTGTCCGAGTCCCCGTCAGACATGTTCGAGCTTCCGCTCGATCGCGCGTGTCACCTTCTCGACCACTCCGCCGAGCGGCAGCCGGGCCAGGACGTCTCCGAGAAAGCCCAAGACGATCAGACGCTCCGCCTGGTCCTGGCTCAGCCCTCGGCTCAGAAGATAGAAGAGCGCCTCGGAATCGAGCTGGCCGACCGTGGCACCGTGCGAGCACCTCACGTCGTCGGCCTGGATTTCGAGGTTCGGGAGGGAGTTGGCTCGACATTCGTCTGAGAGCAGGAGATTTCGGTTGGTCTGGTACGCGTCGGTCCTTTGAGCGTCGCGATGTACCCGAATCATCCCCCGGAACGCCGACTGGGCGCGGTCGTCGAGCGCGCCCTTGTAGAGGAGGTCGCTTCCGGTGTCGGGGGCCACGTGGTCCTGGCTGGTGTTGTGGTCGAAGTGCTGATCCTCGTCCCCGAAGTAGAGGCCCAGCAGTTCGCTGTGCGCGCCGGGCCCGAGAAGCCGAGAGTTGAGGTCGAGGCGGGTGACCGAAGCGCCGAGACTCACGTTGAGCGTGTCGAGCTTTGCATCCCGATGGGCGAGGGTGCGTTGTGCCGACTGGCAGAACACGTCCCGGCCCAGCTGCTGAATGGAGACGAATTGAATCTGGGCTCCGTCGCGCGCGATGACCTCGACGGCGGACGAAACGAAAGTGCGCTGGTCGAAGTCGTCGGAGAGCAGCTCTTCCACGTACGAGAGCTGACTTTCCGGCTCGGCCACGATCAACGTGCGCGCGAAGACCGCTGAACCGGCGTGCGAGACCCAGCGAGTGACCCGGACCGGAAGGTCGAGCTTCACGTTCCGGGGGACGTAGAGGAGCACGCCGTCCGTCCAGAGCGCTGCGTTGAGCGCCTGGAGCTTGCCATCCTCGGGCGGCACGACCTCGGTGGCGAGTAATTCTTCGAGAAGATCTCCGTGCTCGTGTACGGCGGACCGCAGCGAGGTCAGGATGACGCCCTGCTCTTCGAGCGCAGGATCGAGGTCGACGTGGACGACACTGCCGTCGACCAGCACCGCGTGACCCGAGGCGGCAAGGTCTTCCTCCATGGCGGCTACGAGCCCGGCAGGGCGGGAGCCATTCTCGGCCAACCCACCATCGGTCACGAGCCGGAGGTCGGCGAGGTTCACCACCCGAGAGACATCCGTGTACCGCCATTCTTCCGAGCGCGTGCTCGGAAAGGGAGTGTCTTCGAACACCGACCACGCGTGGCGCCTGCGCTCACTCAACCACGAGGGGGCACCCTCGCTGATCCTCTCGACCGCGCTCTCGTCCAAAGAACTGGGTGTCTCCTCCTCCGCGATCGGCGCCTCCGCGGCTTGAGGGGAGTTGGACATCAGCCGACCGATCCCTCCATCTCGAGCTCGATGAGCCGGTTGAGCTCGACGGCGTACTCGAGCGGAAGCTGCTTGGCGATCGGCTCGATGAATCCGCGCACGATCAGCGCCATGGCCTCCTCTTTGGTCAGGCCTCGGCTCATGAGGTAGAAGAGCTGAGTGTCGCCGATCTTGGAGACGGTCGCCTCGTGCCCGATGGTGGCTCGCTTCCCCTCGATCTCGATATACGGATAGGTATCCGTGCGCGAGGTCGAGTTGATGAGAAGCGCATCACACTCGACGTTGGACCGCGCGTTGTGCGCACCCTCGTACACCTTGCAGAGGCCACGGTACGACGATCGGCCAGTGCCCTTCGAAATCGACTTCGAGGTGATCGAGGACGTCGTGTTCGGGGCCACGTGAACGACCTTACCCCCGGTGTCCTGGTGCTGGCCGTCGCTCGCATAAGCGATGGACATGATGTCTCCGTGTGCCCCTTCACCCACGAGGTAACACGAAGGATACTTCATGGTGAGCTTCGACCCGAGGTTGCCGTCGAGCCATTCCATGGTCGCGTTCTCGTTCACCACGGCGCGTTGCGTCACGAGGTTGTACATGTTGTTCGACCAGTTCTGAATGGTCGTGTACCGGAATCTGGAGTCCTTCTTCAGGACGACCTCGATCACACCCGAGTGGAATGAGTCGGTGGAGTAGACCGGCGCCGTGCATCCCTCGATGTAGTGAGCCTGAGCGCCCTCATCCAGAATGATCAGCGTGCGCTCGAACTGCCCCATGCGCTCCTGGTTGACCCGGAAGTATGCCTGTAGGGGGGTATCGAGCTTCACTCCCTTCGGAATGTAGAGGAACGATCCCCCCGACCAGACGGCCGAGTTGAGCGCGGCGAACTTGTTGTCGGCCGCGGGAATGATGGTCGCGAAGTGCTCCCGGAAGAGGTCCGGGTGGTTCTTGAGCCCGTCTTCGATCGAATCGAAGATCACGCCTTTGGAAGACCACTCCTCCTTGAGCGAGTGGTACACCATCTCGGACTCGTACTGCGCGCCGACGCCGGACAGGAGTTTCTGCTCAGCCTCGGGGATGCCCAACCGCTCGAACGTGTTCTTGATGGTGTCCGGAACGTCGTCCCAGGAGCGCTCCATCTGCTCCTGCGGCTTCACATAGAAGTAGATCTCATGCAGCGTCGCCTCGAGATGCGAGAGGTCCCCGCCCCAGGTCGGCATCGGCTTCGACTCGTAGATCTTCAAGGCCTTCAGACGGAACTCGAGCATCCACTCAGGCTCCTCCTTGTGCTCCGAAATCTCCCGGACGACTCCCTCGTCCAGCCCGGGCTTTGTCCGATAGACGTGCGCCTCTTCATCGACGAATCCGTACTGATATTCGTCGAGACCGAGCCCCTCTACGAGTTGATTTTCTGGCATGATCCTTCATCTCCTGCTGAGTCGCGCCGAGCGACTCGCTGAATCGTTCTATGTCAGGTGACCCCTGCTACGCCGTCAACGCCTCCTCCTGCTCCTTTTCTTCCTTCCCCTCCTCCTTCTTACCCTCCTCGTCCCCTTCTTGCTCCTTCCAGTCCGCGTATCCCTGTTCCTCCAACGCAATCGCCACTTCGGGTCCGCCGGATAGGACGATGCGCCCGCCGACCATCACGTGAACCGCATCCGGCTGGATGTAGTTGAGCATGCGCTGGTAGTGCGTGATCAGGAGGATCGCCATCTCCGGATTCTCTTCTCGCAGCGTGTTGACGCCGTTCGCCACGATCTGGAGAGCGTCGATGTCGAGTCCCGAGTCCGTTTCGTCCATGAGCGCGAGCGACGGGCGAAGCACGGCCATCTGTAGGATCTCGTTGCGCTTCTTCTCACCGCCACTGAACCCATCGTTGACCGGACGTTCGGCGAACGACGGATCCATGTCGAGCAGCTTCATGCGGTCCAAGAGTTCGTCTTGAAAGTCGAAGAGGTCCACCTCTTCGCCGTCCTCGAGCCGGGCCTGCAAGGCCGTCCTCAAGAAATTCGCGATGGAAACACCCGGAATTTCAGTGGGATACTGAAACGCCAGGAACATTCCGGCGAGAGCACGCTCGTTGGGCTCCAAATCGAGGAGAGGCTGCCCCTTGAAGACGACATCACCACTCGTGACCTCGTACTCGGGATGGCCCGCCAGCACCTTGGCGAGGGTGCTCTTTCCGGAGCCGTTGGGCCCCATGATGGTGTGGACTTCGCCGGGCCGAATCTCCAAATTCACGCCCGTAAGAATTTCGAGGTCTTCGTCCGCAACCTTGGCACGAAGGTCAGTAATCGTAAGGATAGAGGTATCGCTCATGCGGAATGAAAAGCTGCTGTGAGGGG
This sequence comes from Gemmatimonadota bacterium, assembly GCA_022563405.1. Lineage (GTDB taxonomy): Bacteria > Gemmatimonadota > Gemmatimonadetes > Longimicrobiales > Gaopeijiaceae > UBA822. Next base: position 11,346 of record JADFNK010000018.1, read on the forward strand.
CCTTATCGAGAATGATTCTCAATTACAGGAAAGCTAGATTGGCGGTGGCATACCGTCAAGCTGGAGATGACTGCATGTATGGTCCAAGCCGTGACGTACTCTAAACAGGTGTCGGGCACGGGGCGAGAGGTCGATTCTCGGACCTGGGTCATCATGGGTGGTGGTGCTGCCAAGGGGCTCGCGCACGTGGGGGCGTGGAAGGCAATTCAGGAGGCTGAGATTCCCGTGGCCGGGATCATCGGTACGAGTACCGGTGCGATGATGGGAGCCGCCGTAGCCGCGGGGAGGACCGTCGAGGAAATGGAGGAGCGCACCCAGCGCCTCCGACGACGCGACATCATGAGAGTGAACCGCCGCGCCCTATGGGTTAACGGAATTCGTTCCCAGAGCGTGTTCCGGGGCGACGTACTCCGGCAGTTTATCCAGGACCTGCTCCCGACCGAGGATTGGCGTGATTTGACCATCCCTCTGATGGTCAATGCGGTGGATTTGGCGTCGGGTGAGATCGTCTGGTTCGGTCATGAGAGTGATCAGGACACGGCCCTTGTCGATTGTGTCCATGCGTCGGCCGCTCTTCCGGTTCTCTTTCCTCCGGTCGAGGTCGGGGGGCGTATGCTCATCGATGGGGGAGCCGTGGACATGCTTCCTCTCGGGAGGGCCGCGGAGATGGGTGCCACCCGGATCATCGCAATCGATGTCGGTGCCGGCCCGCGGGTGGACGCCCAGGTTGTGGTGGACGGCGGCCTGATCGCCGTTCATCAGAGGGTCTTCTCCATGATGGCCGGGCACAAGAGAAGGGAATCGGTTCGGAGCTGGACCGGGGTTCCGCTCACCTACGTATGCCCCGACTTCGAAGATACCGACGGGTTCGACTTCAAAAAGCGCCGCTTCTTCATCGAGGAAGGGTATCGGGCGACTCGTGAGGCGCTCGCGGTGCCCGCCGCTCCGCCGGGCGACAGATCGCCCGCCGGGGGCTGATCGACTGTTCAGCCAGGTGGCTGATGGACCGCTCAGCCGTCGGCTTCGACTATGACTCCTGTGCCATAACAGAGCATCTCGGCGGCGCCGGTCTGAATCATGGACGTCTGGAAGCGCACGCCGATCACCGCGTTCGCACCCAAGGCCTCGGCATCTTCAACGAGGCGATCGATCGACTGCTCACGAGCTTCGGCGAGCATCTTGGTGTACTCGTGGATTTCGCCCCCGGCCAAATTGCGAAGGATCGCCATGATGTCCTTCCCCAAGTGGCGCGCGCGGATCGTGTTCCCTCTCACGAGCCCCAGCGTTCGCACGACACGTTTGCCCGCGATTTCGTCCGTGGTTACAAGGATCATCGGTAGACGTTTCGGTAGGGATCCGTGAGCCATTCCTTGCGGCGCTCGTAGATGACGGTGCCAAAAAGAAAGAGAATTCCTAGGCCGATCGCGGAGGTGGCAAGCTTTTCCCAGGCGTCGATCGCGGAGGAGAAGTAGAGGTACGAACCGTAAAGGCCCCAGGTCACGAATCCGCTGATGAGCATGATCCATCCGAGCGGCCGTGTGATCCGCCGATGGACCGCGCCCCATACGGACTGATCCTTGGCGAGGCCGAAGGACATGGCCTGTAGGTCATGTTTCATGGTTCGGAAAAGCGCGAGATCTCTCTGGAGCTCGGTCGAACTCGCCACCGCGGCGTCGATTCGAGCACACTCCTCGGGTGCGGCCTCTCCGTCGAGATAACGCATGAGATTTTCGTGGCTCACGTTTTCAGTCACGATACTTCCTCCTCGGGGTATCCGTGGCGGTCACGGGTACTCCGCATTCGTTGCAACCAATGCCTCACGGAGGGCGACTCGGGCATGATAGAGACGACTTGCTACAGTGCCCTCCGGTATCTCGAGAATGTCGGCGATCTCAGAGTAGCGAAACCCCTGAAGCTCCTTCAGAACCAGTATTTCGCGGTGCTCCTCGGCGAGTGTGTTGAGTGATTTCCATAGGATCAGGCTGGCCTCACTGCGCTCGTGGAGGCGGGCCGGATCGGAAGAGGCCCCGGCCGGCCGGACCTCGATCTGTTCGTCGCGCACTTCGTGGCGTTCGCGCGATTGCCGGCTTCGGATCACGTCGCGGCACTGATTCCTCAAGATTTGAAAGAACCACGGCCCGAACGGGCGAGTGATGTCGAAGCGGTGAAGCGATTGCCAAGCTTTGATGAACGCATCTTGTAACGCGTCCCTGGCCTCGTCCACGCTGCCGAGCATCCCGACGGCCAAACGGAGACCAGGGCCCTCGTAGGCTCGCACCAACGGCTCGTACGATCGGGGGTCTCCCGATTTGGACATTCGGACCACTTCGCGTTCGACCTCCGGTTGCAACGCCTTTTCGCTCCTTGTTCTGAATGGCTACGATCACCATCCAAGATTTATTCATGCCGGGGCGTTCGAACGTGTAAGGTTATGCCAAGAATGGCGGAGGGCACAGGGACAAGGGCCATGTGCCAGCGCTTCAAGCGCCGACCCGCTGTACTCCACGACAGCCTCCCCGGCTGTACGGGTCCGCTGCTATTCGCCACGTTACGAGGCTCGAATCGCAAGAATGGAGTTTCTTTGAGTACGAACCAGCCGGACAGGTCCGATGAGGCGCCCCGCGGCTCCGACACTCACGGTCGAGGGCCCGGCGATTCGGACGATTTGGATGTGCTTCGACGCCTCGAGCAGATCCGGGGCGAGCTTCGGCGGCATTCCTACCTGTACCACGTAGAATCACGGCCGGAGATCGACGACGCGCAGTACGATCGGATCTTCGGCGAGCTCCGGGACTTGGAGGCCTCGCGTCCCGACTTGATCACTGCGGATTCGCCGACCCAGCGGGTGGGCGCGCAGCCGCAGAGCGCGTTTCCCAACGCGGAGCACACCGTCCCGATGTTGTCCTTGGATTCGACCAAGGATGCGGACGAGGTCCGACGCTTCGACGAACGGGTGCGAAAGGGACTCGAGGACGAGCCCCGATACATACTCGAGCCGAAGCTGGATGGTGCATCCATCGAGCTCGTGTATGAGGAGGGACTGTTCGTACGGGGCGTCACCCGTGGGAACGGCCGCGTAGGGGAGGTCGTCACGGAGAATCTGCGAACCATTCCGAGTCTTCCCTTACGCTTGCGCGAAGCCGAGCGGCCCGCACCTGAGCTCCTTGCCCTTCGGGGGGAAGTGATCATGCATCTCTCGGACTTCGAGGCGCTCAACGAGCGAATGGTCGCGCAGGGCTCGGAGCCTTACGTGAATCCACGCAACTCGGCGTCGGGTTTCCTTCGGCAACTCGACTCCCGCGTGACGGCCGAGAGGCCCCTCGACCTCTTGGCCTACGACATCCTAATGGTTCGTGGCGTAAAATTGAGTTCGGACCACGAGGCCGTACGCGCACTACGGGAGTGGGGGTTCAAGACGCCGGAGCGGGTTGAGCTGGTCGCGACGGTCGAGGAGATTCTCGAGTACCACCGGAGGTATGAGGCGGATCGGGACGATCTCGACTATGAGATCGACGGCGTGGTCATCAAGCTCGACCATCTGGATGCACGGGCCGATCTGGGAGCCACGTCCCACCACCCTCGCTGGGCCATCGCGTACAAATTCGAGCCGCGTAAAGAGATCACGCGTATCGAGAAGATCGTGGTTTCCGTGGGTCGAACCGGGAAGCTCACGCCCGTGGCGCTGTTGAGGCCTGTCGAGGTCGGTGGCGTCACCGTTTCGCGTGCGTCGCTGCACAACCGCGAAGAGGTCGCCCGGAAGGACATCCGCCAAGGCGACCTCGTCAGGATCCAGCGTGCCGGCGACGTGATCCCGCAGGTTGTGGAACGTGTACCGGAGAAAGGACGGAAGCGCGGGGCCGCCTTCCGGATGCCGACCCACTGCCCGGCCTGCGATACACCCGTTCAGGAGGAGGGCCCCTTCAGCTATTGCCCGAACCGGTTCGGGTGCGCGGCCCAGCTCAAGAGAGGGCTCACCCACTTTGGATCCAAAGCGGGTCTCGATATCGAAGGGTTGGGAGAAGAAACGGCCGCCCTTCTCGTGGATCTTGGTCTCGTGAAGGAGCTCGCGGATCTCTTCGACCTCACGGCAGCGGACCTCGAGCCGTTGGACGGGTTTGCCGAAAAGTCGGCGGCGAACCTGGCCGGAGCGATCCAGGAAAAAAGGACGGTGGGGCTCGCCCGCTTCCTCTATGGCCTCGGAATCCCCGAAGTGGGAGCGACGGTCGCGGCGACGCTCGCGACGGAGTTCCTGTCTTTCGACGAGATCCAAAAAGCCACGGTCGAGCGACTAGAGGGGGTGGATGGGATCGGCCCCATCATGTCCGAGCAGATCAGGGCTTTCCTCGATGACGAGCGAAATCGTGAGCGGATCGCGGCGATTCTCGGTCACATGAAGGATCTGTTGCCCCCCGAGCAGCCGGGTAGCAAGGGGCTGGCCGGCATGCGGTTCGTGTTCACCGGGGGGCTCGAGCGCTTCTCTCGCTCGGACGCGAGGCGCTTGATCGAGGCACACGGCGGGCGGGTCGTCGGTTCGGTGAGCGGCGAGACGACGTACGTTGTGGCGGGCAAGGACCCCGGGTCAAAGCTGCAAAAGGCCGAGGAGATCGGGGTCGAGATTCTGAGCGAAGACGCCTTCGTCGAAGTTCTCCGGACCGAGGGGGTGCTGTGAAGGCGGCCCGCTGTAGTCCTTCGACGGCATTCTAGCCTCCATGGACTTCTAGCCTCCATGGAGAATGTCGAGATCGCTGGGGTCCTCGAAGAGCTCGGGAATCTGCTGGAGATCCAAGGGTCGAACCCCTTCCGAATCAGGGCCTACCGTAATGCGGTGCTCACCGTGCGGGGACTCACACGTCCCCTCGCAGCGATGGTGGAAGAGGGAGAGGATCTGACGGCGCTGCCGGCCATCGGCAAGGACATGTCCGCGCACATCGTGGAGCTCATCCAGACCGGTGGCCTCGCCCGTCTGGCCGAGGTGTCCACCGAAATCCCGAGATCTCTGGTACAACTCGTGAAACTCGATGGCGTGGGTCCAAAGAAAGCCAAGAAGCTGTGGGAGTCACTGGGTGTCACGACCGTCGATGAGCTCGAGGTGGCCCTGAAGGCGGGCCGGGTCGAGAGCCTCGCCGGGTTCGGCGCGACGAGCGTGGCGAAGATCCTCGCCTCCATCGATGACTTCCGGCGTTACTCCGGCCGGTTTCTCCTCTCAAAGGTGGACGCGTTGATCGAGCCCCTCCTGGCGCACATGCGCGAGGCGCCGGGCGTAGAGCGCATCGAGGTCGCGGGAAGTTACCGGCGCCGCAAGGAGACCATCGGGGACGTGGACTTGCTCGTTCAGGCGGAGTTGCCGGCTCCGGCCGTCATGGAGCACTTCACCGCTTTCGGGTCGGTGGAAAAGGTTGTAGCTGCAGGCGACACGCGCGGGAGTGTGGTACTCCGCTCGGGGCTGGAGGTCGACCTCCGCGTGATTCCCGCCCGCTCGTTCGGAGCGGCGCTCCACTACTTTACGGGATCCAAGGAGCACAACGTCGCTGTTCGCCAGATCGCGCAGCGGCAAGGCCTTCGTGTGAACGAGTGGGGTGTGTTTCGGATGCCGGAGGGTGTGGATCCCGCCGACGTGGGCAAGGAGGACGGTGAAAGGGTGGCGGGGGAGACCGAGAGTTCCGTGTTCGAGGTGCTCGGCATGGGGTGGGTCCCTCCAGTACTTCGTGAGAACCGTGGCGAGGTTGAAGCGGCGCTGGGGGTGGCACTCGACAACGGTGTGCCGGACCTCGTGACCTTGGAGGATATTCAGGGCGATCTCCACATGCATTCCACGTGGAGCGACGGGAAGGCCTCGGTCGAGGAGATGGCCCGGGCGTGTAAGGCCCGGGGCTATCGGTATCTGGCCATGAGCGACCACAGCCCCGCTCTGGCGATGGTCGGCGGCATCACTCCCGAGAGGGCCGTGGATCAGTGGGAGGAGATCGACCAGGTGCAAGGGGGGTTGGACGGAATCACCATTTTCAAGAGTTTGGAGGTGGATATTCTCCGGGACGGAAGTCTCGACATGACCGACGAGGTGCTCGAGGCGTTGGATCTGGTGTTGGTTTCCGTACACTCCCTCATGGAGATGGATCGGGTTTCGATGACGGATCGGGTCATTACAGCGATACAGCATCCACAGGTGGACATCCTTGCCCACCCCACCGGACGGCTTCTCGGCCGAAGGGAGCCGTTTCAACTCGAAATGGAGGAGGTGCTGCAGGCGGCACGGGACCTGGACGTCGCTGTTGAGATCAACGCGAACCCGAGCCGACTCGATTTGAACGACGTCCACGCCCACAGGGCGAAGGAGCTGGGCGTGAAGGTCTGCATCAATACCGACGCTCATTCGGTCCAGCGCTTGGACCATATGTCCTACGGGGTGGATCAGGCGCGGCGCGCCTGGCTGAGCAGGGAAGACGTGCTCAACACCATGACCTTGGCGCAATTCCGTGAGTGGCTCGAGCGACGTGATGTGACGACGACATGACGTACGAGATCCTGCTGTTTGTCGGGGGCGTCGGCGTCCTGTATTTCGGGGCCGAATGGCTCGTCCGGGGCGCTTCGAGGCTTGCGGCCTCGCTCGGAGTGAGCCCGATCGTCGTGGGCCTTACGGTTGTTTCCATGGGCACGTCGGCTCCCGAGCTCGTGATCTCCGTCGTGGCGTCTCTGGGCGGTAGTCCCGATCTCGCCGTGGGCAACGTGATGGGATCGAACCTGGCGAATGTCGGCCTCGTCCTGGGGATCAGCGCGATCCTGCGGCCTCTGCGGGTCTCCACGAAGATTGTGACGAGGGAGGTGGGCGTGATGGTTCTCATCACGGCGCTGCTGCTTCCGATAATTTGGGACCTCCACATCGACCGCTTCGAGGGTGCCCTGCTGGTGACGATGTTGGTTTTGTACCTCACCTACGTTTATCGGAGCTCCAAGAAGGAGGACCCGGAGGAGTCGGGCGAGTACGCGGAGCACCGCAAAGAGACAGACGGTTTGTCTTTCCGGGCGCTCGCGAGAGACATAGGCTTTATCTGTTTGGGCGTCACAGGTCTCGTGCTGGGGGCCTTCGTCATAACCGAGTCCGCCCTCGCGCTTGCGGAGGCAATGGGGGTCTCGGAGTTGGTGATCGGCCTTACGCTGGTGTCCGTCGGCACTTCGCTTCCCGAGCTCGCCACCTGCGCGGTTGCTGCCTTGAGGGACGAGGCGGACATCGCGGTGGGAAATATTCTCGGCTCGAATATCTTCAACATCACTTTCGTACTCGGCATTACATCAATCGTCTCACCATTGAGCTTCAGCTCGGAGGTGTTGCGCTTCGAGTATCTCGCGGTGATGGCCATCACGGTTATGATGGTGCTGATCGTACGTCACCGGTTGGTGATTCGGCGCCGAGAGGGGTTCGCCCTCCTGGGCGCCTACGTTTTTCTGCTCGCCTTCGCCTTGGGATAGGACAGAACAGATGCTTTCCATCGACTTGACTGGGAAGAGGGCGTTTGTCGCGGGCGTCGGGGACGACAGGGGGTACGGCTGGGCCATTGTGCGGGCGCTCGTGCAGGCCGGCGCGGCGGTGCGTGTGGGTACGTGGCCTCCCATGCTCAACATCTTCACCAAGAGCCTGGAGCGCGGAAAATTCGATCTCAGTCTCCCCGGAGGAGGGAAGATCGAATTCGAGAAGATCCATCCGATGGATGCGACCTTCGACGTGCCGGAGGACGTGCCGGAGGAAATTCGGGAGGACAAGAGGTACCGGGAGCTCTCGGGTTATACGATCCAGGAGGTTGCCGACACCCTCAGGGACGAACTCGGGGACGGTTGCCTCGACATCCTGGTCCACGCGCTGGCGAATGGCCCGGAAGTGCGGAAGCCGCTGGTGGACACCAGCCGGGCCGGATATCTGGCCGCTGTGAGCGTCAGCGCCTACTCGATGGTCAGCCTGGTGCAGCGCTTCGGTCCGTTGATGAGGGAGGGAGGCTCGGCGGTCTCGCTCACGTATCTTGCCGGCGAGCGCGTGGTTCCCGGGTATGGGGGCGGTATGAGTTCGGCCAAAGCGGCGTTGGAGAGTGATACCCGAACACTCGCGTACGAGGCCGGGCGGCGTTGGGGCCTTCGAGTCAACACGATTTCGGCCGGGCCGTTGGCGAGCCGTGCCGCCAAGGCGATCGGCACGATCGACCGTATGGTCGATTACTACCGGGCGAATTCCGCCCTGCCCGATGTGAACACCGCTGAAGACGTCGGGAACGTGGCCGCCTTCCTCTGTTCGCCGTTGAGTGCGGCGATCACTGGTGAGACCCTACACGTGGACATGGGCTACCACATAATGGGTATGCCGGCTGAGGACCAACTCGGCGGGGGTTAGAAGGCGGTTGACGGAGTACAGCCCCGATCCAGCGCCCGTGCCCGAGGCAAAGTCGGAGTTCGGCTCAGTCCTACCGTCCTTGGTGGCCCCCCCTCCCGGTCCGCGCTCCCGGGCGTTGGCCGAGCGCTTGCGCTCAGTCGAGTCCCGTAACGTCACCTACCTCTCCGAGGACTTCCCGGTCTTTTGGGAGGAAGCGAGGGGCGCCAACGTTCGTGATGTGGACGGAAACGTCTTTCTCGACTTCACGGGTGCTTTCGGGGTTTCGCTCGCCGGCCACAGACATCCAGAGATCCAGCGGGCGCTGGTGGAGCAGTCCGGCCGGCTCGTCCACGGCATGGGAGACGTGCATCCTCCTGCGCTCAAGCTCTTGTTGCTGGAGCGGCTGAGTGCGCTCGCCCCCTGGGAGGAAACGAGGACCGTGCTCGGCTCGTCGGGTTCGGAGGCGATGGAGGTAGCGCTGAAAACGTCGGAGCTGAGCACGGGCCGCTCCGGCATTATTGCGTTCGAGGGAGCGTACCATGGGCTCACACTAGGCAGCCTCGCGGTGACGGCACGGCCCGACTTCCGAGGTCCGTTCCAGGGCCGCCTTCATCAGGGGGTGTCCTTCGCACCCTACCCCCAGACGGAGGAAGAAGCTGAGGTGGCGCTCGCCGAGGTCCAACGGTTGCTGTCCGAGGGTGTCGGCTCGGACGGAGGGCGCAGCGCTCGACCACTCCACCCCGTCGGTGCCGTCGTGGTGGAGCCCGTACAGGGTCGGGCAGGCGTCCGTATACCTCCTCCGGGTTTTCTCGACCGGCTGGCCGAGCTGACACATGAAGCAGGATCACTCCTCATCTTCGATGAGATCTACACGGGGCTGGGTCGCACCGGGGTCGTCTTCGAGCATGAACGCTGTGGTGTCCTTCCCGATCTCGTGTGCATCGGGAAAGCGCTCGGTGGGGGTCTCCCGCTGAGCGCCTGCCTCGGATCCCGTGAGGTCATGGATGTGTGGCCCGAGTCGGGGGGCGAGGCCCTGCATACCAGCACCTTCCTCGGTCATCCACTGTCCTGTGCGACGGCGCTGGCCTTCCTCGAGGTTCTGGAACGGGAGAACCTGGCCGCCCGGGCCCTCGATCTGGGCGATCGTATCGTAGGCCGATTAGGTGACGCCCTCTCGGCTCAGAGCGGTGTGAGGCAGGTTCGTGGTCGCGGGCTGCTCATCGGGATCGAGTTGTGCTCTGCCGATAGCGGTCCTGCCTCGGGTGGCGGCGCGCTGGTGGCCGAGGCCGCCTTGAGGCTGGGGCTTTTGGTGTTGCCGGCGGGCGGTCAGGGTGAAGTCGTCGAGATCGCCCCTCCGGCGGTGTGTACCGATGCACAGGTCGATTTCGGCATCACCTGCCTCGTCGAGGCCATCAGCGAAGTTCTGCCGTCAGGCCGCTGACGTAGCGAAGTCGACACTTTCGGCCAGTTTGACGTCCTTCTCCGTAAGACCGTTGGTGCTGTGGGTCGTAAGCGCGAGGCTCACGGTCTTGTACCGTATGTCGATGTCTGGGTGGTGGTCCAAGTCGTCTGCGAGGCTTGCGACACGATTTACGAAGATGATGGCGTCGCGAAAAGACGGAAACTGGAAGTCCTTCGTAAGAGTGTTTCCTGACCTTTTCCACCCCTTTCGGTTTTTCAGCCAACCGTCGATGGATTCGTCGTTCAGGTTGTCGGTCATTTATCTCCGAGCGTTCATCCAGCGTTGCATAGAGCAGGTTCAGATCTAATGAGTTAACCCAGAGACACGGGACCGTTCCGGACTTGAATCGGACTTGGAAGGTGTATATTCTTTCGGCCCTCGTTCGAGCAATGGCACGTTTGCCCCCATCGTCTAGTGGCCTAGGACACCTGGTTCTCAGCCAGGAAACCGGGGTTCGATTCCCCGTGGGGGTATGATTTCAGATAGCTTTTCAGGTTGCTTATCGGGTCGCTTAGCTCAGTTGGTAGAGCACTACGTTCACATCGTAGGGGTCACTGGTTCGAGTCCAGTAGCGACCATCGGATCCGGCAAGAAATTGCCGGATCTTTTTTCGCGTGCGCCAGTCATGGCTTGACTGAGTCGATGCGCGGGCCCGAAACTAGCGGCCATGTGGATCTTCGTAACGGTCGGAGAGGTGGTGGGGAGGTGGTTGAGCTGAGGTGGCCCACGTGAGATGGCCGGGAGTGAGGTGGACCGCGAGAGCCCTTGTCTTGGCCAGCCTTCCCGCTCTGACTTCGTGTGTGGGGGTGATCTCACGGTCCAGCGTAATCTCGTTCCTCGAGGCCGTGCAAAGGCCCTTCGACCTTCACGACCGGACTTGGCTGGGCGTCCCAGCGTCGCTTCCGGCCCACCTCATCGTCTCGGCTGCTCTCGCCGGCGTACTCGCCCGGCTCTGGCGCCCCAAGGCGGCGGGGATCCTTCTAGGGATCCTGATTTTGGCCAAGGAGGCCGTCGATCTGATGATCATCGCCCTCTACCAACCGGTAACCTGGGCCTATGCTTCCGGCTCGGTCGTAGACGTTGTGGTTTCGGTCGCCGGGGTGTTCCTGGGCTTGTGGGTAGGCACCCGTTCTCGACGGAGAGTCGGCGAACGCGACTGAAGGCGGCCCCCGCGCCCCGTTTAGTGCAGAGCGCTACAGTCGGAGCGGCTCTTGATCACAGATAACACGTCAAGCGTGTGCCATCGGGCGTGGAAACCAACATGTGGCCCGGTGGCACGGGGAAGATGTTGGCGAAGAGAGAACGCTCCTCGTTGGGGAAGGCCTGAAGCGCGCCGTTGACTCCGTGTGTGTCCCCACCTTGTGCGACACCGGCCGCGAACAACGCCTTCGCCTCGGACGCGAGGTAGAGGATACCGTTCGACTGATGGTAACAAAGCGGCTTCAGACCGGAACGATCACGGGCTGCGAAGAGCGTCTTCTCATCCTCGTCCCAGATCGCGAATGAAAACCGCCCGCGCAGATGTTCGAGGCACTCCGAGCCCATGTCTTCGTAGAGGTGCAAGGCGATTTCATTGTCTTGGTGCGTACGGAAGCGGTGCCCTTGCATCTCCAGCGACATCCGGATCTCCTCGCACTCGCGAAACTCGGCGCTGGCAACGATCCAACTTCGTCCATCTTCGCTCGCGATCGGCTGTGTGCCTCCCACATCGTCGATGATAGCGAGTCGCGTATGCCCCAGGCCGACGGCTCCGCAGCCCGAGACCCAAGTTTGCTGATCGTCAGGTCCACCATGGCGCAACGCGATCGTCGCCCGCCGCAGCGCCTCCTCGGGAATGGCCCCCCGCGTGGATCTGATTGCTACGATGCCACACATGAGACCTCTCCAGCCAAGTCCAATCCGACCAACTCCAACCCGACGACACCAGCCAGGATGCGGAAGCCGTTCACAGCCAGGACGCGGAAGACGTCCACAGACGAGGCAAGCATTGGTCCCTCCACTCGGGGGTTTCGGCGGTCGCGGTGAGTCGTCGACCGACCAACTCCCCAACGTTAGGTCGTCAGCGGGGGCAAACGCATACGTCGAATGACGTAGTCGGGGGCTCGGGATGACGTAGACAGGAGGGTGATCTAAAAGGGGGCCGATCGATCAAACTTGGGTGGGCGCCCGGGGCTCGTCAGCGTCCAGGAAGCGCGCGGCGACCTCGGGCGTCGGGGTCATGCAGGTGTCTCGGCGACCGAACCAACGGTAGCGGTTACGCGCAACCATGTTGTAGACGGCGTCCCGGATTGGACGGGGTAGAACGACTCCCAGCCGGAGTAGCAGGAACCAAGAGTCCAGCCCGCGCAGAATCCGGAGGGCCGCCGCCGAACGGACGTGGACGCCGTCTGAGTCGAGGAGGACGATGCTGTCCGGCAGCGCATCGATCTCGTTCGGGTCCATGACCTTCCCCAACTCTCGGCGCGCGGCGTCCGACTGGAGGGAGGCGAAATCGAATCGTCCCTCTTTGTCGCGCTCGATCACCCACTGGACGGCCGAGTTACAGAGGTTGCAGACACCGTCGAAGAGGATGACGGGCCGCTTGGGGGCCATGGGAGCTAGAAGGCTCTTGAAAAGAGCCTTCTTACCGCTCCCTCTCGAAGATTCCCGTCACTTGACCCTCGCCGATGATATGGCCCTCGATGGCTGACATCACCGCATCCCGGCCCAGCCCCGCGGCAAGCTCGAGGTCGGTGTCCAGGGCATAGACCGAAAAGACGTAGTGGTGGACTCCGGCTCCAGCCGGGGGTCGTGGACCGAAGTACCCTGGGTTCCTCATTCCCATCACTCCCTGGGTGGTGCCGGCGACGTCCGCAGGTCCGGTGAGGGTCGGTGTGTCCGAGCTGATGCCTTCGGGAAGGCCCGTGGCAGTCCCGGGGATGTTGTAGATGACCCAGTGAACGAACCCGTTTGGCATGGGCACGTCGGTGTCGGTGAGCACGAGTGCGAAGGCTTCTGTACCCTCGGGGGCCCCGCTCCACGTGATCCCTGGCGAGAGGTTGTCACCGTAGGCAGAATTTCGGATTGGGATCGCCTCACCGTTCGCGAACGCCGCACTTCCGACGGTAAGCTCGGCGACTTGCGCCTCGACCGGGGCCGCGGGAAGAGCCAGCACGACAGGGCTCAAGACCGCGAAGAGCGAGAGTATCTGTTTGACTAACATCTGAAGTTGGGTTCCTTTCGACTCCGGGACGCTGAGTTCCGGGGCCCGCACGCGATGGGCGTACCCCGGATCGATGCCACGCCCACGAAGACACAGAAGGCTATGCGAACGTCGAATGAGGATCAACTAATGAAAAGCACGCTTCTTCATGTACGTCGCCTGGCGGTGGCCGGAGCACTGTTGGTAGCTGTCGTTTCCCCGCGGGCTGCGTCCGCCCAATCCGAGCTCGACGCCAGCGAGGCTTCGGCATTCATGGGAGAGTGGAACATCTCGTTCCAGTCGGATTTCGGTCCGGTCGAATTTTCACTCGAGCTCACGGACCAAGGCGGTAAGGTCGCCGCCAAGGTCGGATTACCCGACTTCGACGGTTCGGGTCCGGGTGATCCGGTTGACGTGACCGACCTCAGGCGGTCCGGCGAGGGCCTCGTCCTGTCCTACGAGTTCGACGCCCAGGGGAACCTGGTGCCTGTGTCCTTGACGCTGACCCCCGACGGTGAGGGTCTTGCGGCCGTATTCGATCTGGCCGGTGGAGCGTTCAGCCTCAGCGGGACCGGGACCCGGGCGAACTGACTCCCACCGAGGTGGGCTGATCGGGATTCGACGTGGCGTACCGTCAGCCCTCCTCGCGGATGCGTTCTTTGATCTCGGCGAGCTCTCGACGGGCCCACTCCCCGTGTTCCCCCTCGGGCTGGCCGTCCAGGTAGCGGACGAGATCCGGAGCGGCCCTCGCGGAATTTCCGAGGTGCGTCGAAGATATCTCGTGGATTTCCCTGACGGCCAGGGCCTCTGCCAGGGGGGTGAACCGCGCCACACCCAAGGCCCTGCGTAGGACGTCGATGGCCTCTTCGTGGAGGCCCGCACGAATCCGGATCCCTGCGAGCCGAAGGTAGGGCTCGGGATCTCGCCGGTTCATCATGATGGCCTCCTTGTAGATCTCCACCGCACCGTCGATGTCTCCTCGTTTCTCCAGCGCCTGGGGGTAGGAGTGGTCCAGGTTTCGAGCGCCGGACAAGCCGCCGCCGGTGCCCAGGAGGCTCGCAATATGGTCCGCGGCTGAACCGAACACGATGTACTCCCACCCGAGGCTATAGAGCGCTCCCACACCGATGGCGAGGGCCACCGCCGGGACGACCGGTGCGCCGAGCACGCTGGTGAAGAGGAAGATGAGACCGCCGACCACACCTACCTCCCACGCCAGGGCCGCCACGGCACCAAGCCCTAGCCCAACGCGGTCGGCGATCGACGCCACGACCGGAAGGAGCCTCTGCTCGAGGTAGAAGAAGGCCCCGAAGGCCGTCGCCCCCAGGACGCTCCAAAGTAGCGTGGACCCCTCGGCCATGGCCGGAGCGGAAAAGAACCCCCAGGTCAGCCCGGCCAGGAGGACGAAAGGCATGCTCAGGAAGAGCTGGGTGCGGCGCCGAGCCTTGTAGGCGGCGCTTTCCGTCCAGAGAGGGCGGAGGACCAGGTTCTTGAGGCGGGTGACGAGGGCTTTCATAGAAGGCTTTTAAAGAAGTCCTAGTCATTCAATACCAGGCCACCAGTCCAGAGGCAACGCTTAAATCTCCCCGAATTCGGACCCGAGGTACTCGCGCCGGAACTGGGAGTGCGCCAATGCATCGGTCGGCGTACCGAGGTGGTGGGTTGTTCCGGCAACACACCAGATGATCGCGTCGGAGATACTGAGAAGAACCCGGGCGTCGTGCCCCGATGTGATGACCGCGGTACCTCTTTCAGCCAAGGTCCGTAGGGAGTTGGCGAGGTCCTCCTGATTTTGCGGTGAAAGTCGGACCAACGGCTCATCCACGATCAACACCTTCGGGGCTCGAGCCAAAGCCAGGGCGAGTGAGACGCGCATACGCTCTCCGCCTGACAGGGATCGCACTGTCTGATCCAACAGGGCCTCTATTCCCATCTCCGATATCGCTTCGTCGATCCCAGCCGAGCCGAATGTGGTGGCGAGGGCCTTCAGATGGTCTCGCACGCGATAGGCCGGTGATACCAGTTGCGCCTGTGGCACGTACATCAGCCCCGAGCGGGCCAGGCGGGCGAGGGAGTGATGTTCTTTGACGTCACCGAACAGAGAAATGACCCCGTAGTCGGCGCGGAGGACGCCGGCCGCGATCTTCATGAGTGTGGTCTTCCCGGCTCCATTGCGGCCCAGGAGGGTCGTGACCTTACCCGACTCGCCCCACATCGAGGCGGACTTCAGAACTTCCACGCGCCCAAAGGACTTCCCGATCCCCTCCGCGCGGAGCGCGTACTCGGTGCCGGGAGTCATCCTTCTAACCGACGGCCGCTCTCAGGCCGGCCTCCAAGACGAGGCATTCAGCGACGACCACCAGCGCGATCTTGCGAGACGAATGTCCGAGGTTCGCCAGGAAGACGATTTCGGATCTCCTCCCCATCTCCAACCGGACGGCCAGGACGATCACCACGATCAAGAAAAGCGTGCCGACTGGATTGGCGATCAGAGACTGGGGGAGGTCAGATTCCATCATCGTCTGGGCCCCATAACTCGTGGCTGCGTGAAGAAACAGCCAGAGGACCAAGACGCGTATCACGATGGCGTCCAAAAACGGCCTCGGAGGCAGTATGCGGTTCAATCGTACCTCGCCAGTAGACTCATCCAACCGTCACCAACCCCTCCGCTAAACCCCCCAGCCAACCTCGGCCAAACTCTCAGCCAGGTCCTTGCGAATCCTGGCGCCTCTAGGAGAAATCCACCCCGAAGAACATCACCGCGATCAGGATGGCCGCCACCGCGACCGGCGCGACGAAGCGCATGAAGAACCGCCAGGCTCCGTAGTGGAACCAACGGGGCTGCGTTCCGTCTACGAGCTCAGACCGCGTGATCTCGCGGGAAATGACCCAGCCAGCGGCGAGGGTGATGCCCAGTCCGCCGGTGGGCAACATCCAGTTCGATACGAAGTGGTCGGCCATACCGAACCAGCCGACCTTTCCTCCGAAGAACATGTCACCCAAAGCCCCACCGAGCTGAAGGTCGGTGATGGCCGGGACGGCCCCGAATGACATGGCCGCCAGAATCGTGAAGAGGAAGATCGTCCCGCCGCACATCAGCGTCGCCTTTTGGCGGGTGATTCCGTGGTTGTCGATGACGTAGCTGGCCACGACCTCGAGGAGAGAAATGGTCGAGGTCAGCGCAGCGAGGGCTACGAGTACGTAGAAGAGCGGGCCCAACACCCGCCCGAACGGAACCTCGGTAAAGAAGAGCTCCGGGAGCGAGATGAAGAGCATTCCCACCGTGCCCGTGCCGCTGACCTGCTGATCCATGCCCGGCACGCTGAAGATTACCGAGAACATGACGACCGTTGCGATGATCGCGATGAGAGTGTCTAGCGCGACGATGATCGCCGACGCCTTCACGATGGACTGGCTCTTCGAGATGTAAGAGCCATAGGTGACCATCGCACCCATACCCAGCGAGAGCGTGAAGAACGAGTGCCCGAGGGCCTCGAGCACGCTCGCACGATCCAGGCCCGCGAAGTTCGGTCGGAAGATGAATCTCAGCGCCTCACCGGACCCACTCATTCCCAGCGCGGAAATGAGGAGCAACAACAGAATTCCGAACAGGACGGGCAGGAAGAGTTTGGCGATCCGTTCGATGCCCTTCTGGACGCCGAAGTACACGATGGAGACTGTCGCGATACTAAACGCCAAAGAGATGCCGAGCTGAAGCGCTCCGTTCCCCGACTGGGCGGCAAAGAGCTCTCCCATATTGGCGTCAGCGGGGAACCCACTGATCATCCAGGACGACGACTTCGCGAAGTAGAAGAGAGACCACCCCGCGATCACCGTGTAGTAGCTGAGCAGCACGAACCCGCACAGCACCCCCCAAAGGCCGAGCCATCCCCATGCCGGACCGACGACATCCTTCAGTGCGCCGACCACGCTCTTCTGGCTCTTCCGGCCGATCAGCAACTCGGCCATCATGATCGGCAGGCCCACGGCCGCGATACACACCAGGTAGACGAGCACGAACGCGCCACCCCCGTTCTCCCACGTGATGAACGGGAATTTCCACAAGTTTCCCAACCCGATGGCGCTACCGGTCGCCGCCAGGATGAAGCCCATGTTGGAACTCCAGTTTTCGCGGGGCTGGCTCATCGATTTCGCTCCGTTATCAAGAAGTGGACGCAGGAGAACCGCGGCCCTGGTAGAATTCAAGATTCGGGGCCAACATATCGACGCCGTTGAACTTCGGACAAGCGAATCAGGTAGACTCCTTCAACAGCCTTCTGATTTCCCGTTCTCGGTGTTGGAGGTACGTTCGATCCATGACGACGACACATAGCACGTTCGTGTGGGTGGTCGGCTTGCTTACGGCTGCGCCCCTTGCGGCCGCGCCTCTCACGGCCCAGGTCGGGCCCCAGGGAAGCAGCGTCGTGGCGGTGGGACTGACCTTACGTCAGCTCGACGGCGTGAAGCGGGTCCTGATGATCGGAGCGCACCCGGATGACGAGGACTCCGGCCTCCTCGCGGCCCTCGCCCGGGGGATGGGCGTCGAGACGGCCTATCTTTCGCTCACCCGGGGCGACGGCGGGCAGAACATCATCGGGCCTGAGTTGGGCGAAGGTCTCGGCATTATTCGCACGGGGGAGCTCGAGGCAGCGCGTGCTCTGGACGGTGCACGTCAGTTCTTCACGCGCGCTTTCGACTATGGTTTCTCCAAGAGCGCGGATGAAGCGTTCGCCCACTGGCCGAAGGAGCAGGTCCTCGGGGACGTCGTCGCGGTGATCCGCACCTACCGTCCCCAGGTGATCATATCGGTCTTCGCCGGTACACCTCGCGACGGGCACGGACAGCACCAGGCGAGCGGCATTCTGGCCAATGAGGCGTTCGACGCGGCCGCCGATCCCGGGCGGTTCCGCGATCTGGCAGGATCCGCCGGGGAGCCCTGGAGTGCCGACAAGCTCTATCACTCGGCCCGGTTTCGTGGGGCGGGGCCCGGAGCGGATCCGCTGATCATTCAGACGGGTACGTTCGACCCGCTCCTGGGGCGGTCATACCACCAACTCGCCATGGAGAGCAGGAGCCAACACCGCTCGCAGGAAATGGGAGCGGCACAGTCCCTCGGTGATCGCACGACGCGGATTCAATTGGTGCGGAGTCGTGTCGGCGGGATCAACTCCGACACGGGCATCTTCGCCGGAGTCGACACTACGTTGGCGGGTCTCGTGGACCGGCTTCCAGAGCGGGATGCACCCGCGATTGGGCGCTCCATCGCGTCGTATCGGCTGGCGATTCAGGAAGCGAGTGCGTCTCTCGATGCCACCCGACCCAGCAGAGCCGCCGCTCCCCTGGCACGAGCCTACGTGATTCTGGAGTACACCTTCGAGCAAATTCGCGGGCTCGGCGATTCCGCCTTGCCGCTCGCGGAGGCTCTCGCGGTCCGCGCGGGGCTGGTTCGGTCCGCGCTTCTCGACGCGGCGTCCGTGGTCATCGACGTGAGAGCCGGGGACGATCTCGTGGTTGCCGGCGAAGATGTGGATCTGGAAGTCCAGCTCTGGAATGGCGGGCCGTTCCGTATCGACGGGGCCATCCTCCGGGACGTGGGCGGTGGGGAGGACGTGGGTCTTCCGGCGGAGTTCCTCGGCGGGCAGGGCCAGACGGAAGCGCCTCGGACCCTGGACCCCGGTGAGATCGCTCGGTGGAGCTACCGCGTTCGACTCCGGCAGAGTCTGGCCCCATCACGTCTGTACTATCTGGGAGCCCCGCGCGACGGAGACATGTATCGGTGGACCGGAGACCCGGGCTCGGAGGGGCTGCCGAGAAATGCCCGTCCGCTGCTGCGAGCCGTTGGAGAATTCGACATCCACATCCCCGAGCTGGAGGTGCCCATTCACGTGGTCTGGGGTGAGGACGCGGAGTACGTGGGCGTGAACCGAGCGCTCGGGGAATTCCGGGAGCCGGTTCTCGCCACGCCGGCGCTCTCGGTCGCGATCGAGCCTTCCGGGATGGCTTGGCCCCAGGGGTCTCTCGACGCTCGTCCGGTGACGGTTCTTCTGCAGAACGAGTCGGCTTTTGGGTCGTCGGGCGAACTCTCACTCGAGGTCCCCGAAGGGTGGGAGGTCACACCTTCGGTTCTTCCTTTCGATTTGGGGGGCGAAGGGGCTAGCCGCGCATTCACTTTCGAGGTTCGTCCGGTCGGCGCGTTGGACGCCGGCGAACACGTATTCCGTGCGGTGGCCACCCGGGACGACGGGGTACGTTTCGACGAACGCGTCGACATCATCGACTACCCCCATGTGGAACGGACGCTGTATCTACGCCCGGCCGAGGTGCGCGTTTCGGTGTTTCCGGTCCGAATGCGGGAGGGCATTCGGGTCGGGTATGTGATGGGATCGGGGGACGACGGCCTGGAGGCACTGCGACAGCTCGGTGCGGCCGTCGAGGAGGTGGGCCCGGATCGGATCCGCGAGGGGGACTTTTCCGGGTACGACGTACTGGTGCTTGGCATCCGCGTCTATGAGACCCGCCCGGACGTTGCGGCCGTGAACGATCGCATCCTCGCGTTCGCCGAAGCCGGTGGCACGGTGATCGTCCAATACAACAAGTACGAGTACCCGCAGGGTGGTTTTGCTCCGTACACGGTCAGCATGGGGAGCGGGCGCGGCGCACCGCGGGTCGTCGATGAGAACTCCCCGTTCTTGATGTTGGACCGCGAGTCTCCGGTGTTGGCTTCACCGAATCGTATCGCCGAAGCGGACTTCGAAGGGTGGGTGCAGGAACGCGGTCTCTATTTCTTGGCCGAGTGGGACGACCGATTCACGCCGCTGCTGGAGTTCAATGATCCGGGTGAAGAGCCTGTCCGTGGGTCGTTGTTGGTGGCGCCGGTCGGCCAGGGCATATACGCCTACGTCGCCCTCTCGTTCTTTCGCCAACTCCCGGCCGGTGTACCGGGAGCACATCGGCTGTTCGCCAATCTGGTGTCGCTGACTGCCGAAGACTGGAACGCCTACCAGGCGAATCGGTGAGCCCATCGGGCGCGAGTTGCTGAGCCCATCGGGCGAGCCTGTGAGCCTATCAGGCGAGTCGCTGAGGGATGCGTGAGGTTGAGGATCGACGGCGGGATCGACCTCCAGGGCCGGTGCTAGGCCTCGCCGGCGTCCACTGGGTCGTCTCCACCGATCCTGCTCAGCGGCACGCCGACCAGCACCACCACCACTGCACCGATGACGTTCTGCCAGAGGAATTCGATCGTGGTGCCGAAAGCGACGAAACCCACGGTCGCCATCCCGATGATCAGCCCGTAAAAGGCACCACGCGACTTGGCTCCGGGTATCATCGCCAAAAGGAAGACGCCCAGGATCGAGCCGTAGAAGAACGATCCGAAGCGGTTCACGACCTCGATCAGCGAGCCCAGCGTCGCCGCGTACGTGGCGACCACACACGCGAACAGCCCCCAAAACACGGTCGCACCCTTCGACACGGCGAGGTAGTGGGCGTCGTCGGCGTCGGGCTTCCACCACCGCCTATAGAAGTCGATGGTTGATGTGGTCGAGAGAGCGTTGAGCTCGGCGGCGATGCTCGACATCGCCGCTGCGAACACCCCCGCGATGAAGAGCCCCGCGAGCCCGATGGGAAGCTCGGACAACACGAAGCGTGGGAAGATGTAGTTGGTGTCCCCGGAGGCCTCCCCGGTGACGTCTTCGACCATCGCGAGCGCCTCACCGCGGATCGTCTGGATGTCGGCCTCCCGTGCGACGAACACCTCCATCGCCGCGGTCGCATCGTCCCCGGATGCATCCGCGACCGCCAGCGCCGCAGCTTCCCGAAGCGTGAACGCCTCGGCGTACTCGCTCTGCAACGCGTCGTACGCGGGTCCACGCTCGGCGACCACCGCGGCCTCCTGTGCCGGGTTGTAGAGCAGGGGCGGACGCACGAACTGGTAGTAGACGAAGACCCCGACCCCCACCATCAGCACGAGCGCCTGTAGCGGGATCTTCCAGTACGCGCTCATGAGTAGCGAGCTCCTCGCCTCATCGGTGGACTTGGCCGCGAGATAGCGCTGCACCTGGCTCTGGTCGGTCCCGAAATACGACAGCATCAGGAACGTCCCGCCGATCATGCCCGACCAGAACGTGTACCGCTCGCTCAGGTCGAACGAGAAGTCGAACACTTGGAGCCGGCCGGTCGCCCCGGCGATCCTGAGCGCTTCGTCGGGATTCACGGGCATCTGCACGATGAGCACGATCATGATCGCGACGAGCACGATGACGATCAGGACCATCTGCTTCACGTCGGCCCACGCGACGGCCTGAACCCCGCCGATCATCGTGTAGATCACCGTGGGGACGCCGACCAGGGCCACCGCCCACACGAGGGGGATCCCGAAGACCGCGCTGAAGACGATCCCCGGAGCCGCCATGATGGCCCCTGCCGAGAGCCCTCGAGAGATCAGGAACAGGAACGCGGTCAGCGAGCGCGTCCTCGCGTCGAAGCGGCGCTCCAGATACTCGTACGCGGTATAGACTCCCGACCCGTGCAGCAGTGGCACGATCGTCACGCCGAGGATCACCATCGCGAGTGGGAGCCCCAAGTAGAGCTGGATGAAGCGCATGCCGTCCGTGGCGCCCTGGCCCGGCGTGCCGATCATCGTAACCGCCGAGAGCTGTGTCGCCATCACCGAGAGGCCGACGACCCACCACGACAGGCTTTTATTGGCGAGGAAGTAGCCCGAGACCGTGTCGGTGTCCTTCGACTTCCGGATGCCGTCCACTACTACCCAAACCACGTAGACGACGACAATCAGCCAGTTGATCCAGTGCATTCAGATCAATACCCGGGTTTCGGGTGCCACCCGGGTTCAGGGGGCCACCCGGGTTTCGGGTATGGTTGGTAGCTCGCGTGAGTGGAGAGCGCCCAGCGGATGGCCTGCGAAGCACCGGTCATGGCTGGTAGCGGAGCTGCAGCAGCAGGAGCAGGCCGAGCGCGATGACCTGAACGATGATCACTCGGATGAGCGTGGTTCGGAATCGGGAGCCGTCGGAGCCATCGTTGGGGGTCTCGTCCGGCATCATGTCGTGGGATTCGAGGATAGGTATGACCAAAGAGCTCTTCGACGAGCCGGGATAACGTGAGGCGCCCAACCAGTGCGGTCAACACGAGGTCTCACGCGAGCGTTCGGGTTCGCCTCTCTGCCTTGCCGGGAGCTGGCCAACCGATGATGATTCGACCTTCCTCACGTTTTGCGGCGTGACTTCTGCATCGATGCTCTGAACCGTCTTGCGGAGTTGATCATGAAGAGGGCAATCCGATTCATCACTCTGTGGTCCCTGTCCCTGACATTTGCATGCGGGTTGGATCAAGGCGGGTCGACCCTCGACGTCAATTTCGAGAAATACGAGCTCGACAACGGGCTGGACGTCGTGTTACACGTGGACCGCTCCGATCCGGTGGTGGCGGTTGCGATGACGTTCCACGTGGGGTCGGCTCGTGAGGTGCGGGGCCGCACGGGATTCGCACATCTCTTCGAACACCTCTTTTTCCTGGATTCCGAGAATCTAGGCTCCGGCGGGTTGGACAGGCTCATGACTCGCGTGGGAAGCTCGACCAACGGTTCCACCAACACGGACCGGACCAACTACTTCGAGGTCGTGCCCAACGACGCGCTCGAGAAGACGCTTTGGGCCGAGTCGGACAAGCTCGGGTTTTTCATCAATACGGTGACCGAGTCGGTGATCGCGAAGGAGAGGCAGGTCGTCAAGAACGAGAAACGGCAGGGGGTCGACAACCAACCGTACGGACACACGTCTTTTGTGATCGACAAGGCGTTGTACCCGCCCGAGCACCCCTACAGCTGGCAAGTGATCGGTTCGCTTGCGGACCTCGACGCCGCGTCCCTCTCCGACGTACAGGATTTCCACCGGACTTGGTACGGCCCCAACAACGCAACGTTGGTCGTTGCCGGGGACATCGACGTCGAGCAGACGAAGGTGTGGATCGACAAGTACTTCGGTGGGATTCCGGCGCGACCCCTGCCTGAGGTCTCGGCGCCGGTGGCGACGCTGGCTTCGACCGTTCGCCTGTTCCACGAGGACAACTTCGCGCGTGTCCCTGAGCTTCGGTTGGTTTGGCCCACGGTGCCGATCTACCACGACGACTCCTACGCGCTCGAGATCCTGGCGGATCTCCTGACGGACGGAAAACAAACGCCGTTCTACAAGGTCATCGTGGAGGAGGAAGAGCTGGCGCCATCTGCCTTCGCGAGCAGCGGTCAGGCGGAGCTTGCGGGTGAGTTCACGTTGCGGATCCGGACCTATACCGGGATCGATCTCGATGCCACGCTCGACGGCGTCACGAAGGCGTTCGAGCGATTTGAAGAGGGTGTCCCGTCCTCGGAGCTGGAGCGGGTGAAGGCCCAGTACGAGACGCGGTTCTACGGCCGCCTGTCGAGCGTGCTCGGTAAAGCCTTCGAGCTGGCTCAGTACAATATCTTTGCGCCCACCCCCGGATACTTCGAAGAGGAACTCGAGCGTACACTCGCGGTCACCCTCGGCGACGTCATGCGGGTGTACGAGAGCTATATCAAGGATCGCCCCCACGTGGCGACGAGTTTTGTACCCCGCGGCGCGCCCGAACTCGCGCTGGAGGGTTCCGATCGCGCGGAAGTTGTCATCGAGCCGATCGTTCAGGGTGCCGAGGCCGAGTTCACCGTGCAGCGCGGCACGACGAAAACGCCGGCTTCTGGCGTCTTCGACCGATCGGTGGAGCCGGCGTTTGGTGTGCCCCCCGTGCTGACTGCGCCGACCGTCGCGCGTAGCACCCTCGCGAACGGCCTCGAGATCCTCGTCATCGAAGATCACGAGATACCGATCGTGCAATTCACCCTGCGGTTGCGGGGTGGGCACCTGCTCGAGGCGCCCGCGGAGACAGGCGTCGCGAATCTCCTCGCTCAGACCATGACGGAAGGAACGCGGAGCAAGACCCCGGAGGAGCTCGAGCAGGAGATCGATCTCCTCGGTGCCAGCATCACCGTCAGTTCCGGCGCTCAGTCGTTCGTGATCCGTGGCAGCACTCTGGCCCGCAACTTCGGGGCGACCATGGCGCTGGTCGAAGAGATCCTTCTCGAGCCTCGGTGGGACGAGGAGCGATTCGATCTGGCAAAGCAGCGGGTTCAGAATACGGTCCGGCAGCGGTCGGCAAGCCCCAACGCGCTGGCGAGCGACGTGTTCCAGAAGCTGGTGTACGGTGACCACACCTTGGCGGTGAACCCGCTGGGCGACATCGAGACCATCGAGGGGATCACGATTCAGGATCTTCAAGCCTTCTACGAGCGCGCTCTCGTTCCAGGCATTGCCGCTTTCCATACGGCGGGCGCCGTCAGCCACGATGAGGTGGCCGCGTCCCTTGCCGGTATTTCGGAGCGATGGCGAGGCGGGAATGTGAGCTATCCCGAGGCGCCCACGTGGGACGACTCCAGGGCTGGGCTCTACTTCCTGGACGTGCCTGGTGCGGCCCAGTCCCTCTTGGCGATTGGGAAGTTGGCGCTGGCGCAGCCGGATTCGGACTACTATCCGGCCACCGTCATGAACTTCCGCCTCGGTGGTGGCGGCTTCGCGTCCGATCTCACTCAGGTGTTGAGGGAAGGGATGGGGTACACGTACGGGATCGGGTCGGGCTTTTCGGGCACTGAATTCCCGGGGCCGTTCACCATTTCGTCCGGCGTGCGCTCAAACGTGACCCTCGAGTCGCTGGAGCTGATCCAGGACATAGTCGAACGGCACGGGCCGGAGTTCGACGACGAGGATCTCGCGGCTACGAAGGCCTTCCTCATCAAGAACAACGCAGGGGCGTTCGAGACCCTGGGTGCCAAGCTCGGTCTGCTGGTCAATATGAGTGCCTACGGATTCCCGTCCGACTACGTACTCCGGCGGGGGGCCATAGTGCAGGATATGACCATCGACCGCGTAAGGGCCTTGGCGGACCTGTACCTCGATCCGACGGATATGGTGTGGCTCGTGGTGGGTGATGCTCAGACCCAGAGGGACCGCTTGACGTCGTTAGGTCTGGGGAACCCCATCGCGATCGACCGGGATGGCAACCGGCTGCCATAGGTGCTACTTGGCGGCCGGTATCGGGAGCCCGAGCTCATGGACGCGGAGGACCTGGATCCGGCGAAACACGTCCAGGCCCTCAGGGCGCTGGCGCGCGTGAACCGGGTCTCGCTGGTGGCGACAAGAGTTTGGCGGGAGGTCCTCCACATGAGCCGGATCAGCCGCGACCGGGGTGAGAATCGGCCGCTGCGCCTTCTGGATGTCGCGTGTGGCGGAGGAGATGTGATGGTCGACGTGGCCCGCCGGGCGCGGTCGACTGGGCTTCCGCTGGCTGTAAACGGGTGCGACTTGAGCCCTGTGGCGTTGGAGCATGCCCGCCGCGAGGCGGAGCGGCGAGGCGTGGCGGCGGAGTTCTTCGCCAGGGATGTTCTGGCGGAAGGTCTTCCAGGGGGGTACGACCTGGTGTGCTCGTCTCTCTTCCATCACCACCTTTCGCATGAGGATGCCGTGGACCTTCTGAGGAGCATGGCCGAGGCGGGCCACCGGGTGTTGGTCCAGGACCTGCTGCGGGGAACGCTGGGGTACGTGCTGGCGTGGTCCGGGCTTCGACTCCTGTCCAGGTCGGAGGTCGCCCGCGTGGACGGTCCCCGTTCGGTCCGTGCCGCCTTCACATTATCTGAGGTACGGGCTTTGGCCGCGGAGGCCGGGTACGTAGGGGCGGTGATCCGCCGCGGTTGGCCGGAGCGGTTCATCCTCAGTTGGAGGAGGCCATGACCGGCGCAGAGGGGGTCCGGACGGACTTGGGCGAACGCCTGTGGGACGTGGTGGTGGTGGGCGCCGGGCCCGCCGGGGCGATGGTGGCGCTGGAGCTCGGCCGCAGGGGTTGTGAGGTTCTGCTCCTGGAACGTCAGCCCTTCCCTCGATGGAAGGTCTGCGGAGCCTGTCTGAACGCGGCGGCGCAGGGGGCGTTGGCCCACGCGGGCCTAGACGGGCTCGTGGCCCGAGCGGGGGCCCCACGGCTGACCGAGCTCCGGATGACGGGATGGGGGAGGTCCGCTCATGTGGCCCTCGAAGGATCCGTCGCGCTGTCCCGAGAGGCCCTGGACCAAGCGCTGGTCCGGGCCGCCGTAGAGCGGGGCGTCGTGTTCGTACAGGGAGCTTCGGCGGAATTGGGGCCC
>JADFNK010000110.1 GCA_022563405.1 Gemmatimonadota bacterium
TCGGGATCTGGTCCATGGAGCGGATTTCCACTCTGGATGGTCAATGTGCCGGTGCCCATCATCGCGGCGTAGATGTCCACCGAGGTCTGCTCGCACTCGCTGCTTCCCGCCCCGTCGTTGCCGTCCACATCGGCGCCGTCGTCGACCAAGACATTTCCGGTCACCTGGGTAAATGCCGCCATGTGGTCCAGCGCGACTTCCCGCTTGACCGCGTATTGATAGACCGTCCGCCGCGCCGCGGATCCCGTGAAGGTCGGATCGGTGTACACCCCTTCGGACCGGAGCAGGTAGAGGGTCCTGAAGTCATCGATCTCGGCCACCAGCCGGGCGCTGACCACGGCGTCCCCACCCTCGATCGAATACGTGACGAGGGGGTCGTGAACGCCGACCTGCTTCCCGATGTAGGACCGCAGGCCGGCCCGGGCGATCGCCAGCGCAGTTTGTGTCTCCTTGGCGTGCACGGACAGCAGCGCCTCGCTGAACACGATCTGGTAACCCGCTGCGGCGGCCACCCCAATACCAAAAAGGAGCAGGACCACCAGCGCGAGCACGAACCCGCCCCTGTCGTCGTCGACGACCTCGGCCCCGCTGGGGCCGGCGCCACGCCCGTTGTGGCCCGCGCCGGGCCCGCTCAATTGCTGTTCCTCAAGGGAATTCCCACCGTCCACTCATAGGAGTAGGCCCCGGCCCCTCGGCCGGAGGCGGACGTGATTACACGAATCTTCTCGATATCGACCAGCGACGCACCCGTGATCGAGTTCTGGTACGTGCCCATCGGCAATCTGTACTGGAACTTCGTGTCGGACGTGATACCGGTGGCAAACTCCCGACGCGAGTCTCCGGTGACTTTCCGGTAAACCGCCAGCGTTTGCGGATCGAGCTCCGAGTCATCGATTTCGAACTCCACGTCCCGGTAGATCATGATGACCTCACCGATCGTGTTGCTCCCGCTGATGTCGAGCCGCGCGAAGTCCGCTGTAGCCCCCACCGTGTCGGAACTGCTTGCTTCCAAGCACTCATCGGCGTCGTTGGAGCCCGACGATACGAGGAGATTGGACCAGGTGTCCGCCGTGTAGGTCCAATCTCCGTTGGTATCCTGCCTGGCGTATCCGGCGACCTCGTCTCCGTTTATTCCGGAGAGGCCCGGCATGTACACGTGACCGTGCCCGGACCCGTCCCGGCATACGCCCGCATACGCGATCGGAAGGTGCACGACCAAGCGCCCGCTCTCAGCTATGGTGACCCCACCGCCCGCGACACCCCGGATCTCGGAAGCGATCAAGTCGGTCACCACACGGAGATTGTCTTGAACACGGGTCCGTTGAACGACGGTGCGGTAGAAGTTGTTTTGCGTGAGGAAGACGGAGGACACCAGAGTCACGATCACTGAGGAGAGAGTGAGCGCCACGATGGCTTCGAGGAGGGTGAACCCGGCTCTTCGACCCCCTACCAGGAGCGGTCCACGAAAGCGGAACCGCTGAAGGACGGCCCCGAGCCACTCCAAGGGGTGCCCGTTACCGACACGTGCCGGATGAGCGCGGTGGAGTCGCTCACGATCACCTCCCAGGTATACGTCTCTCCACGAATCGACGTCGAGGACGTGGTCGTGCCCACCCACAGGTTGGTGTAATCCACCAACTCCAGACTGTCCAACCGCTCCTGCCCAGCGACGGCGAGCTCGGAGCGCAGGGCCGCCCTCTCCATCGTCATAGACAGGGTGCCCGTCAGATTTATTACCGCCAGCACACCCAGGGAGAAGACCACAAGGGCGCCAATCACTTCGATCAGAGTGAAGCCGCCCGCCGAGAGGCCCAGAACCCTGTGACGTCCCACGCTCAACGCGCTTCGACCTTTGAAGCTCCCATGACGTTAAAAGATACATCGTATATTGTCTCTCCCGCGGCGAAGCTGGCGAGCCCGAGCGACGACCCTGCGCCACTCAGGTCACCCACGCCCCGAGTATCGAAGACCAAACTGTCTCCTGTTAAATTGAGGTCCACCCAGTCAAGCCGAATTTCGTCATTGTCACCAAACCTTCTCCATAGAAGTGTATCGCCCGCCCCCCGCTTGATGACGTAGCTGACTGCCCCCACATCGAAATCCACGATAACCGTCTCCCTGCCTCTCACAGCGCTGGTCCGGGCGTAGCTCAGATCCATCGCGAAAACCTGTGCCGCCCGTTGGGCGGCCGTGCGAGACTGGTAGCCTATAAACACGATGGAAGTCAACGTCATGGCTGTCGTGAAGAGAATGAGGGAAACAAGCAGCTCGATCACCGTAAACCCTAGTCGAGTCGGTGGATCCTCACCTCTCGCCACGATATCACCGCATGTATGCCTCATGTGCTTGACTGCAAAATGCTCGCTTGGCCGCTAACTCGCTTGACCGCAAATGCTCGCTTGACCGCCAATGCCCGCTTGAATGCCAATGCCTTATTCTCAAAGATCGGTGATCAACAGCCGTTGCTCAACCATTTCGTGTGCACCTCCCTGCAAGCGGACCGCATCGGACACGATCGGACCCCATCGTTTTCATCAGCGGCGCTGCGGGTGTCCTGCCGTCACGGTCCCATCATTGCCAGCCATACGCGTGATTTCACGCACCGCCACCGCCAGTCCAGAAATCGAGACGGCGTCCTCCGCCCGAATCTCCTCCATGAGACCGCGGAACCTGCTGAAATCGCTGGTGTTCGTGTCGATTCCCTCCTTCTCACCCGACGACTCGAGCGCCCGCCTCGTCAGGCTACAGTGAGCGCGGCTCAGATCCTCAGCCCAAGCTTGGGCCGCCCGTTGCTCCCACCGGTCTTCGCCCGCCGAACTGAAGATCGCCTGCCGAAGCCACGGCACATGGAACAGCTCAGACACTTGGTAATACACACGTCCGGCCACCAAGGGTTTCGCCCCTGTTTCCTCCGCCACCTGTAAGATCTCGAGAAGTTGATCGAGAAATCGAAGCGTGATGAGGTTTTTCGCAAGGTCCGGCTCCGCGCCGTGACGCTCGATCTCGGCTATCCTTCGTTCGTATACGACCCGGTCATCCCCGGCCACAAGCTCCGCGAAGTCGGCACGCAACCCGGCGAGTCCGTCCTGATGGCGCTCGATAATCGACGCGGTTCCCCGGTTCAGCTCGACGTTGAGGAGGAGCCAGCGCGTGGTGCGTTCCAGTACACGTGCGAGTGCCAGCAGCCACCGATAGGCCACATCCGTCGACAGCTGGTCGCCAGCACTGCTGACGCGCCGGACGACGGCATCGTGGTCCGCGAGCCTCGCAGCGATCAGCCAAGCTTCAGCGACCTCGGAAGCGGTGCGCCCCGTATCTCGCGAAACACGATTCACGAAGGTGGCGCCCATGAGACCGACGAGGTCGTTCGTGAGCTGGCAAGCGATGATCTGGCGGCGCAAACGGTGGCGATCGAGGCTCTCCTCGCCCGAAGCGTCCAAGGCGACGGCGGGGAAGTAACTCCGTAGATAATCCTGCGCCGCCGAATCGTCCGGGAGGTCACTGCTCAACAGGCGACGCATCAGGTCCAGCTTGGCGTACGCCAGGACCACGCAGAGTTCAGGGCGCACCAAAGACCGGCCGAGCTCCTCGAGCCGAGCCCAGAGCACTTCCCACGTGGGGAGATTCTCGGCGGCGCGATCGAGACCCCCGGTCTTCTCCAGCGAGGATATCACATCCCGAAAGTCATCCGGTCCCTCCTTGGCTCGGAGTTCGTCCAGGGATATTGCAAGGCTCTGGCTCTCGTTGTTCGCCAACACGAGCGTGGCGACGGGATCGGTCAATTCCTCCAGAAGTTGATTGCGGCGCTCCTCGCCCATGGCCCCGGACCCGACCGAGTGTCCGAGGAGGATCTTCAGGTTCACCTCGTGGTCGGAGAGGTCCACCCCCCCCGAGTTGTCCAAGGCATCCGTATTGATCCGGCCCCCGCGTAACGCGAAATCGATCCGGGCCCGCTGCGTGAAGCCGAGGTTGCCGCCCTCCCCTACGACCCGGCACCGCAACTCATCGGAGTTGACACGAACCGCATCGTTGGGCGGATCGCCGGCGTCGCCATTCGACTCCTCCGGGGCCTTCACGTAGGTTCCGATCCCACCGTTCCAAAGAAGCTCGGCGGGAGCGCGAAGTACGGCCTGAATCAGCGACTCCCCGTCCAGGGCCTGCGCATCGTCCGGAACACCCAGAACCGCTTTGGCTTCGGGCGTAAGATCCACTTCCTTGGCACCCCGTGGAACGATCATCGCGCCCTCA
The DNA here is from genome assembly GCA_022563405.1 of Gemmatimonadota bacterium. Lineage (GTDB taxonomy): Bacteria > Gemmatimonadota > Gemmatimonadetes > Longimicrobiales > Gaopeijiaceae > UBA822. The sequence goes on from JADFNK010000110.1 coordinate 4,249, forward strand.
CTCATGCAACTTCGATCATAGTCCTCCCAGCTAGAGGACCCGAGAGCAAACACCCGCTCCCGTTCGCGGAAGGAAATCTCTGGATCGGGGGCAGGGTCGATGAAGATGTGCCGGTGGTCGAACGCAGCGATGAGCTTGATCTGCCTCGACAGAAGCATCCCGTTTCCGAACACGTCGCCGCTCATGTCCCCGATGCCCACGACGGTGAACGGTTCGGTCTGAATGTCCTTCCCCTGCTCACGGAAATGGCGCTTGACGCACTCCCACGCGCCACGGGCGGTAATCCCGACCGTCTTGTGGTCGTATCCCCTGGACCCCCCCGATGCGAACGCGTCCCCCAGCCAGAATCCGTAGTCGGCGGCCAGCGCGTTGGCCACATCGGAGTACCGAGCCGTGCCCTTATCGGCAGCAACTACCAGGTACGGATCGGGTCGGTCCCAGCAGACGACATTCTCGGGGGGCACCGTGGCGCCGTCGACGTCCAGGTTGTCGGTGAGATCGAGCATGCCCCGGATCAGGGTCTTGTACTGCTCCAGAGCCTCGTTGGCCATCTCCTCCTTGTCGTCCAGCGCCCGGAGGGTAATGAACCCCCCCTTCGATCCGTCCGGCACGATGACCGCATTCTTGACCATCTGTGTGTTGACCAGATCGAGGATCTCGGTGCGGAAGTCATCCCGGCGGTCACTGTAGCGTATCCCTCCGCGAGCAACGGCCGCCCCGCGGAGGTGAACCCCCTCCATTCTCGAGGATCGCACCCACACTTCGTAGAGTAGCCGCGTCCGGGTAATGTCCTCGAGTTCCCGTACGGCGATCTTGAACGATACGTACGGCACACCCCCCGATCGGTAGGTCGGGGTCCGTCCTCCGTGCCGAAAATAGTTCGTGCGTACCGTGGCGCTGAGGAGGGCGGACAACCTCCGCAGCACTCGATCATCCGCGAGCAACTCCACCGACTGTATGAGTTGTGTCAGTAGCGCCGTAAGATCGTCGACGAGTTCCTCGCGGGTCTCGAGGGACCCACCGGCGTTGTCTAACTTGGCCTCGAAAATATCGAAGAGAACCCGCGCGATACTCGAATTGGACAGCAGCGCAGTCGGAAGAGCGAGGCGACTCGGGACCAGCCCTATTTGGAACGCATAAGCGGCGTACGCCCTCAAGACGTCCACCTCCCGCCATGAGAGGCCCGCGAGAAGAACGAGCGCGTTGAGCACATCGTTCGTAACATCACCACGCCGCACCGCAAGTATGGCGTCGGCAAGCAGCGTCCCATGGGCGTCCACGTCCAACGGAGACGCCTTCGAGTCCTGTACGGAGAAGGAGTAGAGCACCGCGACCGGGGCCTTCGCTCCGCGGATCTCGTAAGGTGTAACAGCGATGACCCGTAAGCCCATATTGTCCAAAATGGGCATGAAATCCGAGAGGATGAGCCGCTCTCCCCGGAGATAGAGCTTGAGTTGGGTGGTGGGACCTACCTCGGCTCCGTCATCAACGGCCTCGGCCCCGTCATCGACGTCGGCTCCATGATCGGCTCCAAACGAGATGGACACAAAACGATCATCCGCAACCATCCCTTCGAACTCCAGGATGTCCTGAACGGCCACGTCGGGATCGGTCGCTGCCCTGTACTCCGCGCTGAACGCCTCGCCATAACGACCCACGAGACGCCGGGCTTCATCGACCGGCCGCACTCTTTCGAGGCCGCTGCGCACACGGTCGGACCAGGATCGAATGATCTCCCTGATTACGGCCTCGAGGTCACCGCTCTCCACCCCAGCCACCGGCACGGCCCGGGCTGCGAGGGAAAAGTGGAGGCGGGCCTGGTCTCCCTCCCCAAGCGCCAAATGGTAGTTCAGAACTTCTGCCTGAAACCGCTCGATCAACGCTTCTTCGATGGCCCGGCGGATTTCGCCTGAAAACCTCTCCTTCGGAAGGATCACCATGGCCGAGACGCCCCGATGCAGGGGGTCCTCACGCAAAGTCACGTGAACATCGTCCGTGTGGTACGAGGTGAGCACGGTCTGGATGTCGGCGGCGATTTGGTCAGCCGACGAAAGGAAAAGCTCCTCCTTCGGCATCGAGCTGAAGATCGTGTTGATCTCCTTGTAGTCGTGCGATCCTTCCTGAGCATCCACACCGTCGAGAATCACCTGGAGCTTGCGCCGGAGGATGGGAATCTTGTGGGCGTCCTCTCCGTACGCCTTGGACGTGAAGAGACCGACGAAGCGGTGTTCCCCCGCGACCTCGCCGTCGCTCGTGAGCTTCTTGATTCCGATGTAGTCCATCCGGGTCAGTCGGTGTACGGTCGAGCGAGTGTTGGTCTTGGTGATGATCAGATGGGGCCCTCCCACCACCAGGTTTCTCTTGCTCGGGTCGGTTTCACTGACCAGAACAGGCTCAGCGAACGACGATTCAGCCTCGTTGCGGAGCACCCCGAGGCCCGACCCCCGCCGTACCACGATCGCGGGATCACCATCCAGCTCGACGATGTCGTATTCGCGGTAACCCAGGAATACGAAACCGCCGTCCCGAATCCACCGGAGGAACGCCTGCACCTCCTCCAACTCTTCGCTCAGACCGGGCAACGCCGCTATACATTCAGCGAGTTCGACCACGGTGCTGTTGACTGCATCGATCATGGGATGGAAGTCGTCCGTAACTCGGATCACATCCTGTAGGCGACGGCTCACCTCGGCTTGGAGTGACTCCCGAGCTCCAGCGTCCATGATCCGCGAGACCTCGCAGTGGACGAACGACTCCTTGCTCTCTCCCTCCGTGGAGGCTCGTACGCTGATGATGTCGCCGTTCCCGTTCCTCTCCACGTGCATGACCGGGTAGATCAGATACTCGATCGACAGGTCCTCGTCGTGCAGGAACTCGCGAAGGGAATCCACGATGAAGGGGCGCTCGGACATGATGGTCCTGAGGACCGTTACCGGCGCATACCAGCCCTCGTTGTCCACCTCGGGATTAAAGACCTCGACGCCGACACTGTCCGGATCGCTGTCCCGCAAGAACCGCCAAGCGCCTAGGGTGACGTGGGCGAGGGTGTCGGCACTCCGTCCGTTGAGAAATTCCTTCGTGGCCTTGGAAAGGAAGATTTCGGCGAACGCGACCACGGACTCGGCCTCGAGCGGATCGACCTGCCGCTCGAGTTGGCGGCATACGGCGTCGATGGTCGGAAACTGTTCGCGGAGGCGGCGAACCACCGCCTCGGAGGTTTCGCTCATGGGTAGGCCGGTCTGAGCTCGTTCGCTTTGGGACCGCGCTCAAGTGGGGGGAATGAGGGGCTTTCTCACCGTGCCCTAGAAAGATAGAGACGGTTGACTGGCCCGTTCAACCCCGATCGACCGAGGCGCGACCCGTTCAACCCTGGCCGACGCACATGCGAAGCTTCTAGCTTGGAGCGCCGATTCCACGTTCGACCATCCTGGGCACACGTTCGACCCTTCCAGGCAATTGATGCGCTTTCTTCATGCGGCTGACGTACATCTGGACTCTCCGTGCTCGAGCCGGTCGGAGACGGTCCGCCAAAAACTGAGGGACGCATCTCGCCTGGCCTTCAGGCGGCTGGTCGATCTGGCGCTCGCCGAGCGAGTGGATGCGCTGCTGATCGCGGGGGACCTCTTCGACGATGAGCGGCTCTCGTTTCAAACCGAACGTTTCCTGCTGGAGCAAATACATCGCCTGGACGCCGAGTTCATTCCTGTCGTCTACGCCACGGGGAACCATGATCCCGGAAGAGCGGGGTTACGCTCCCTCGAATTGTCTTGGCCCGATAATGTGACCGTCGCTCGAGACAAGACGGCGGTGCGCATCAAGATCGAGGGAGGCAGCCGAGAGTCCGGCTCCCGCGAGGTTCTGGGCGTGGTTACAGCGGCCGGTCATGAGACGGCAGCGGAAACGGGGGACCTTTCGACGGGCTTTCCGACCCCCGAGGGGCGGGTACCCGAAATCGCCGTGCTCCACACCCAGGTCGTCGACTCGCCCGGGTCGGCCGCGCACCAGCGCTACGCGCCGTCCCAACTCGAAGCACTCCGGGGATCCGGCCACGATTACTGGGCGCTGGGGCACGTCCATAAGCGCTCGGTCCTGTGTGAGCACCCGGGCATCCACTACCCGGGCAGCCTGCAGGGACGTACCCACGGCGAACGCGGCCCGAAAGGTTGTCTCCTGGTCGACGTGCACCCCGGAACGAAACCCGACGTTGAATTCAAGAAGCTGGCGCCGATTCAGTGGGAGGACGTCGAAATCCGAGACCCGTCGGAAGCCACGACGCTCGACGCGCTCATCGAAACGATCGCCGAAGGATGGCACGCCGTGGCGGGGAGCGAGACCGGGACCGAATGGATCGGCCGGATTCGTGTCTCAGGGGCCACACCTTTGTGGCGAGAGCTGTCCGGAGACGATGACCAGGACCACCTGCGTGAGGAACTCGTATACCGTCTCGGCCTGTTGGATCTGACGCTCGAAATCGGGAGCGTCCATCCGCAGGTCCAGGCCGACGAGCACCGAGCCCGCGAAGACGTTCTCGGCGAGACCCTGCGCCTGGTAAGTGACGTCCGCACCGGGGACGCCAGCCTCACGGGCTTGTCCCCGGAGCAGCTCATCGGACTCGACGATCCCGAGCGACTCCACGAGTACGTCGCGGAGCTCCTCGACACGGGTGAGGCCGAGGTCCTCTCCAGAATGCTCAAAGACACCGCGGAGGGGCGGTGAAGCTCCATCGGATTCGGGCCCGGGCCTTCGGACTGTTGGAGGACTTCGACTCGGGACCCACTCCTCTGGCCGACCTCAACGTAGTCGTAGGACCGAACGAGTCGGGCAAGACCACGTTCTTCCACCTTCTGCACTCGATCATCTTCGGCCTGTATCCCGCCTCCAAAGACCAGCACCCGTACACGCCTTGGAGTGGCCGCGACCTCGAAGTGGAGGCAGAGATACGGCTCGAATCAGGGGAAAAATGGGTCATCCACAGGAAACTCGCGGGGTCGCCCACGGCCCGGCTCGAGCGAAACGAAGGCGTCGAAAACTTCCGCAACCAGACGCTACCGTGCGCGCGCCATGTGACACGTAATGTCTTCCGCCAAGTCTTCGCGTTGACGCTCGCGGAAATCGCCTCACTCGAATCCCACGCCTGGTCCGAGATCCAGGACCGGCTCATCGGCGGCATGGGTGCCCGTGACCTGGTACCGGCTCGCTCCGTGGCCGAGGCGCTTGAGACGGAGGCCAAGAGTCTTTGGCGCCCCAACCGCCGCGGCACGCAAGAGATTCGGATTCTGAGGGGGCAGATTCGCGGCGCCAAGGCAGCTCGCGCGGAGGCCCTCGAAGCCGATGGGGTCCAGCGAGAGGCGATGCGGGAGTTGGAGCGGACCACGGAGACGCTCAAAGCGGCACGCGCCGAGAGGAAGCAGAAACGCCGTCTCATCGAAGACATCACGCACCTGCTTCCCATCCGGGAGCGGATGGATCAGGCCGCGAGGCTCGAAGTCGAGGCCGGGCCGGCCGGCGCCCTGGACGGCCTCCCCGCCGACCCTGCGGCGGAGCGGGAACGGCTCCTCGATGAGGTCGCCACATTGGGAAGCCGCCTCCGGAAGGCACAGGCCGACGCCGAGGAGCCCCGGGAGCGGGAAAGGGCGTTTTCGGCCAAACACCGGGCGGTTCTGGAGGCGCGCCGGTGCATTGAGGAGAGCAACGACGCCGTGGCCGCGGCCGGCCCGATGGGCGCGCGCCTCAGCACCCTCGATCAGGAGATCCGGGATCGGGAACGCCGGATCACGTCGGACACCGCCGAGGTCTTCGAGCGAACGCTTACGTCTCGAGAGGAAGCCACCGTCCGCGCGCTCGTGGTGCGTGATCTACACGATCGGGTTCGGGACGCATCAGCGGCTCGGGACCGAGTCCAGGAGCACGCCGTTCGAGCGACGCTGGGAGGGGCGCTGCCGGAAGCATCCCCCCGCACCCTCGCCGCTGGCCTCGTCGCGGCTCTGGCGGCAGCCATCCTGCTCGTTTGGCCGACGGACGCTCCCTGGGTAAGGGGGCTGGGTGTCCTCCTCGCGCTGGCCGCCAGCACGGCCGGCGCCCGGTGGTGGACGCTCCGGCAGGCCCGACGTGACGGCGACCCGGGAGTGGATGCCGGATCCGATGCCGGCGCCAGGCTTGCGCGGCAATCCGAAGAGGCTGCCGCGGTCCTTCACGACTTCCTCTCGGGGCTGCCTGTTCGCTCGGAGGCGCTGGCTGAGGCAGGCCCGGAGTT
>JADFNK010000111.1 GCA_022563405.1 Gemmatimonadota bacterium
TGGTTCTCCGCCTCCAAACGCTCCTCGTAACGCGCGCCGCTCAGTATGGCCGCCAGGGCGTAATTCCCCTCGTGGCAGGCGTACTCGTATATGAGGCCGTCCAGCGCCTTCATCGGTACCTCACCTCCCCACTCAGCGGTGTAGGTCTCTGGGTCGATGACCGTGAACTCGTAGTTGATGGTGCTCTGGTCCACCCGGGTGAGCCGCTCGATCACTTTCAGATTGTCCGAAGGGTTCCCATTGAACCGCTGAAGGGGGTGGAGGTTGGTGGTCTCGATCACGAGCGTATCACCCTCCCAATGGCCCCACGAGTCGCCCATCCACGGACGGACATGCTCCGGCAGCGGCACGCGCTCGCCCATGCGGATGATACGCGCGTCGTGGACCATCTCCGTCAAGATCATGATGTGGTCGGGGGTCTGCACAATCGTATAGTTGTTGTTGTAGAAGTAGTTCGGCAACATCGGCGGGCCGGCGTTGGACCCGAACGACATCAGGCAGCGGTCGGAGAGCGGTCGAAGCTCGGCGTGGTCGAACGAGCCGAATTGCCTATTGAACGAACTGCGCTCGGTGCGCCGTTCGCGCGCCTCAGCCGTCAGCGGAGGAATGCGGCCGTCTGCGGGGTTCGTGACGAGAGAGCTTCGCGATTCGCCGTTGTAGATGGCAACCCGGTCGCCCCCATCGATATAGACGTAGTTGTAGCCTCCCGTTCCACCGGAGGCCGCGTCAAAGCGAAAGTCTCCAGTGCGCACGCCGCCCACTGGCGGCGCCTCGCGATCGGGATCGCTGGTGGCCGAGAGCACCTCGATGAATTCCTCGCGCGTCCCCTCGATCTCCGCCACCTCGTCCGGGGTCAGTACCGGGCCAACTCCCCGCGGGCGCCCAAAGGGTGTGATCGTCGCGTTGCTCCAGTTCCCCTGGAGGTCCGGACTACCATCGGGCATACGGGGCATGACCCACTGCCGGTCGGACGAAGGGGCCTGGGCCGCTGCAAATGATGGGGCCAACCCCACGGACGCTCCTGCGAAGCAAAGTGCCAAAAGCGAAGCAGAATAACGCTCGATCATCTTACCTCCTCTGTGTCCGCCGACCATACACCTAAGAATGTCACTCTCGACCTGATCCGGCCAGTTGAGTCCCGTCTCTCGGCTCGGTGTCTCGGCTCGGACTCGCGTGTTGGATACCCACCCCGTACTCTGAACCAGTTCGCCCTGATCACGCAGCGAAACTCGCTATAGTGCTCCAATGTGCCCAATTACTCCCCCCGAGACTCCGAGGGATGGAAATGATCTGTAGAACGACGATGACGTTCGGCCTGTTGGGCCTGTTCAGCCTGTTCGCGGCGCCCGTAATCGCGCAGGATTTCCCGCTCGCCAGTCCCGAGGAAGTTGGACTTTCGTCCGAGCGCCTCCAGCGAATCGACGACGTCTTCGGCAGTTACGCCGAAGAGGGTCGCACGGGAGGTGTAGTCGGGATGGTCCTGAGGCACGGGAAGCTCGCATACACGGGGGCTTGGGGCATGAGGGACGTGGCGGCGGGTGACCCCGCCGAGGTGGACGACATCTACCGCATCTTCTCCATGACGAAGCCGATCACCAGCGTGGCCGTGATGATGCTCTATGAAGAGGGGCGCTTCTTCCTCACCGACCCCGTCGGTCGGTACCTACCCGAGCTCGCCAACCTACCCGTAGCCCTGCTCTCCGAAGCGACTTCCCCGGATGACATTCCGACCGAGCGGGCTCGCCGACAGATGACGATCCAGGACCTGCTGCGCCATACCTCGGGCCTGACCTATGGGAGCTTCTCCAACTCGGTCGTCGACCAGCGCTACCGCAGCGCGGGGGTCGGGGGCCAGCCAACGCTTGCAGACATGGTGACCGAGATGGGCAAGATCCCGCTGATGTACCAGCCTGGAACGGCATGGCACTACAGCCTTTCCACCGATGTGCTCGGCCGACTCGTGGAGGTCGTATCGGGACAGTCGTTCGACGAGTTCCTGCGAGAGAGAATTTTCGAACCCCTCGGTATGGACGATACGGGGTTCTATGTGCCGGCCTCCAAGCGCGACCGTTTCGCCCGCAGCTATGGGCACCAGGGAGCCGAGCGGACGCTCACACTCGGCGACACCATGCGCTTCACGCAGCCCCCTTCCAACCTCTCAGGGGGCGGCGGACTCGTCTCCACCGCACACGATTATTCCCGGTTCGCCCAGATGCTGCTCAACGGCGGAGAGCTGGACGGAGCTCGGATCCTCGGTCGGAAGACGATCGAGCTGATGACCATGGATCACCTGCCCGAGGGGGTTCCGACCGAGTTCCTGTCACCCGGGTGGGGCTTCGGGCTCGGCTTCACGGTGAAGAACGAAGCTGGAACGGACGGAATGCCCGGATCGGTGGGGAATTTCTACTGGTTCGGTGTGCAAGGCACCTCCTTCTGGGTCGATCCCGAGGAAGACCTCATCGGCATCTTCATGATTCAGATTCGCCCGAATCGTGACGTCAATTTCAGACAGCAGTTCAAGAGGCTCGTATACCAGGCGGTGATCGAGTAGACAAGCGGAGAGCCCTATGTGAACTTCCACGTTCCGCACACGGAATCAGGGATTCAAACGGAGGAATATGGGATGAACCACACCATTCGTGTCACCAAAATGCTTGCAGCGGCGATCGTGATCGCCCTCACGGGAGCGGTCGAGGCCAGCGCCCAGATGAGCCTAACCGGCGCGTGGACCTTCACGGTAGACCTCGACGGCAGCATCACCTACCCTGCTGTAACACTGGTGCAGGACGGAGAGACCCTGACCGGGCACTATTCGTCCGAGGGGCTGGGTGAAAACGACATCACGGGGACCGTGAGCGAAATGAAGATCACGATCATGTTCTCGGCAGACCCGGGGTTGGGGCAGGTCATCGATGTCGTATACACCGGGACCATCGACGCAGAAGGCATGATCACCGGGACCTTGGATCTCGGTGGGCTCGCACAGGGGACCTTTACCGCGGTCAAGACGGAAGCCTGACGCTTCTGGGGTTCCCCGGCCCTCCTAGTTGTAGACGTATGAAGCGATCAACATGAGCTGACGAGGCGCCGCCACATTTACGTTGTCCGCGCCTCCGGACGTAACGTACCGTTTGTCGAGCAAGTTGTGGCCAGAGAGCGTGAACCGCACAGGCCCCGGCGACCAGTATACGCTGCCATCGAGCAGCTCGTATGGGTCCAGAAGAAGGACGTTGTCATCGTCGGCGAAACGATCACCCACATACTTGAAGCGCAGCGTGAACCCGAAGTCTTCCGTCGGATCATAGCTGGCCCCCACGTTAAAGATCCTGTCCGGAACGGCGGGCAGCCGGTTACCGGTCAGGTCAGTGGTCGTTGTGCTGTCTCTCTCGATGACGAAGTCGCCGAAGCGGTTGTGATAGAGAGCCACGTTCGTCATGAAGCGCAGGTTGGGCCTGGGCGCCCAAGCCGCCCCCAGCTCCCACCCCTTGAAGTCCTGCGTTCCGGCGTTGCTATCAATAAAGAGCGGCCCCACCTGCGTCCTCACGACGACCCCATCCCGTTCCATGTTGAAGTAGGTGGCTGTCAAGCTGGCCTGGCCGTCCAGGAACAAACTCTTCAGACCTACCTCGTAGTTGGTGATGTCCTCAGGCACTAAATTCGCGTCATTACCGGGGCCGGTGAGTCCCGAGGGTACTCTCGGGGGCTTAAACGCCTCTGAGTAGGCGACGTAGACGTTCAGGTTGATCTGCCCCAACGACTCCGTCTCGGTCCCGTCCACGAGTTTGTACAAGGCGCTGAACTTCGGGCTGAACGCATCGAACGTCTCTTCGCTCTTCTCACCCCCCCCTAAGACGTCCACATTCTTGAGGTCGAGTCGATCGAAGCGACCAGCGGCGGTCAGCTGAAGTCGAGGGAGCGGTGCGATCTGGTACTGGTAGTAGAGGCCGTAAGTACGAAGGCGGTACCTGGCTCTTGTGAACTCGTGGAACTCCCAATCGGACCGTGACGGCGGCGTGAGGTCGAGGAAGTTGATGTCGAACGATCCGAACGGGTCCCCGGGGTCCGTAGTGATGAAATCACCGAACCTGGTGCCCGTATTCGACTCGAAGGAAGCCCCCACAAGCAGCTCATCGTCGATGTCCCCAAAGGTGGGCAGGTACGCGAAGCGAGCTTCATCGTAGAAAATTTCCTCGTCGGACTGGATCTGGAAGGGGAACATCTCGATCGTTTGGGTATCGAAATCGGTCCCTCCGAGGAAGTCGCCCGATTCCACGAACTTGTATTGGATGTCCCTAAAGGAGAAAGTGTTCGTAAAAGAGATCTCACTTCCGAGATCTCGGGTGTAAAGCGCTGTCAGACGCAGCTCTTCCTGATGGTACCTGGCGGTCGACAGATTGAAGTTGGTGAACACGTCGAATTGTGCGTCGGGGTCGCCCAGTGTGCGCAGTGTGTCGCTGAGCAGCACGCCATTCACCACCGGTAGGTTGGTGGGTAGAGAATTGTCCGACGTGACATTGTTGACCGAAATCCACGCTTCCGACTTGTCGTCCGGCGTGACCGCGAACTTGGCGAAGACCGCAGTCTCGATCACGTTGTAGTCGGGGCCTCCGGTGTAGAACCCCTTGTTCCCACTCGAGGACCACGACACGAAGTAGCCGGCCTTGTCCGCGAGTGGCCCGGACGCGGTGACCGCGCCCCGAATATGATTGAATTCTCCGACCTGCAGCTCCGCGCTGATGCGGGGCGTAGCCGTGGGCTTGGCGGTGATGATGTTGATCGCCCCGCCGATGGCGGTCCGGCCATAAAGCGCCGAGTTGGGGCCGTTGACGACCTCTATGGAACTGGCGTGATCGATGGGGAGATTGATCACCCGGGCGCTGTTCCTCGAATCGGTCTGAGGTACGCCGTCGATGAGCAGCAAGGTGGTCTCGAACTCATTCCCCTGTCGTGGCATCCCCCGGAGCTCGATGGATTCGAACGCGTTGGCCTGGGCAGTGTGCATGAGGCCGGGCGCGCTCTCGATCGCGTCGATGAGCTCGACATCACCCCTCGCCACGATGTCCGCGCGGTCGACCACGGTGACCACGGCCGGAATCTCCAGCGAGTTCTGGGGGGTCTTCGTCGCGGTCACGACGAGTCGCTCCACCTTCAGAGGCGCACTCTCCATGGTAATGACGACGCGGTCCCCGGATCCAACCGTCAGTGGGGGGGTGTCCAAGCTGCGGTATCCCAAGGCCGAGACCTGAAGCACACGAGTTCCCGGCGCGACGTTCTCGATCCTGAACTGTCCACGTGTGTTCGTCGTCACCGAATTGTCGGTCCCGACGACCTGCACGAGGGCCTGAGCGATGGGCTGCAGGGATCCTTGCTCGGAAACCGTACCGATGATGACACCTTGCTGCGGTGACATCCGTGCAGCCAGCCCCACGGGGGCGCCGGCGGTGAACAGGATCAGCGCGAACAACACGCGGCTGACGGACACGGACACGAAGTTGCGTAGATCTAGCACCATGGAGCTTTCCCGATTTGTCGAACGTGATTTTGCCCGTGGGGTGGGGAGGGACCACCTCGTTTATCAAATCGGCCCCGTCAGTCGAAGGGGGGCTAGGTTGCTTTCTTACGAACGGAACATGGACACTGCGACGGTCACTGTCAAACGGGACACTTAAGAGGGAATTCGCGCGTCCCCGGGGCGGAGCCTCCTTGCCCCGGCACCGCACACGGCTCACTGTGGCAGCCACAGACCCGGCTGTGGCGTATGGCTGTCGCCGGCGGCTGTACCGTACGAATGGTAAAGGGGAAGACGGATCCAAATGATGGCACAGTTCCGAAAATGGTTGATCCTCTCACATCGGTACCTGGGCATCGGCCTGGGCCTACTGTTCGTGGTCTGGTTCGCCTCCGGCATCGGCATGATCTACGCGCGGGGGATGCCGAGCCTGACGGATGAGCTGCGATTGGAACGACTGCCACCGCTGGATCTGGAATCCGTCCAGATGATGCCGTTGGCGGCGGCCGAGCGGGCGGGTCTCGGTGAATCCTTGGGGAGCGTCACACTCCTCATGGTGATGGACCGGCCGGCGTACCGATTGGGTGGCAGAGGCACGACGACGGTCTTCGCCGACACGGGAGAGCTGATGCCCGAGGTGGGTCCCGTTGCGGCACGCGAGGTGGCGAGTCGATTCATGGACCTTCCCTCGGACCGGGTCCGCTACGAGAAGCTTCTGACCGAGTCCGACCAGTGGACCATTTCACAGCGCGCACAACTCCCGTTTCACAAGCTGAGCATCGACGACGAACAGGGTACTCAGCTCTACGTGTCTCCGGAATCGGGAGAGGTGGTACTGCTGACCACACGGGCAAGCCGAGCTCTCGCCTGGGTCTCGGCGATCCCTCACTGGCTCTACTTCACTCCGCTGCGGGTCAAGCAGAACCTGTGGACTCAGACCGTTCTCTGGACGGCGGGTCTCGGCTGTGTTCTCGCGATCATGGGAATCACGCTGGGCATCGTTCAGTTCAAGTTCTCGCGTCCTTTCCAGTGGTCGCGCATCCGCTCCTACATCCCGTACGCGGGCTGGATGCGGTGGCATTACATCTCGGGCCTGGTGTTCGGTGTCCTCGCTCTGACCTGGGTCTTCAGTGGCTGGCTGTCGATGGAGCCGTTCGGGTGGGCGTCAGGGGACCGGCTCGGAACCGGAGAACTCAGGCGGGCGCTCGTCGGGGGACCGCTCGACGCATCCGGTTTTCCGCAGATCGACAGCGAGGCCTGGGATGCCCTCCTGCCGGGCCAGAGCATCAAGGAGATCACCTACACACGCATCCTGGGAGAGCCGTACTTCACGGTCCGGAGCACCGTGGCCGAGCCCGGCGGAACCACAAGGGCTGAGCGAGTGCTGGTCGCCGCCGAAACCCTCGAGGTCCGAAGGGAACCGTTCGAGGTGGCCGCGTTGATGGATCGAGTTCGCGAGACCTATCCCGACGTTCCGATTGTCGAAGCCGGCCTCCTCGAAGAGTACGACTCCTACTATTACTCCCGAGACCGGCAAGCCTACTCGCGAGACGAGCAAGCCCCGTTGCCGATCTTGCGCCTCAAATTCGACGACCCGGACCAGACATGGCTCTACATCGATCCGGGATCAGGACAGTTGTCGATGAGCGCCCACCGCCTCGATCGGGTCGAGCGTTGGATCTACCATGGCTTTCACAGCCTGGACTTCGGTTTCTGGTACTACAACCGCCCGATCTGGGATATCGGCGTCATCGTGCTCAGCCTCGGTGGGCTGGCCACCAGCACCATCGGGTTGTACGTCGGGATACGAAGACTGTGGCGCGCTCGTCCTAGGCGGACGACCCCTCTTCCTTGAACACCATCACGATGGCGATGGCGAGGAGGGCGAGGTTGGTGCAGGCTCTGGAGAACGCTTCGGCGCCGATCCCCATTATCGTACCCGTCCAAGCACCTATGACGGCAACGATGAACGTAAGCAGGGCGAGGAGGACGAACAGTTTTGCGATACCGGACATTCTTGTATCTCCTGCTGAGGGTCGCTTGACGTGGTCGCTCTGGGGGGCGGCGCCGACCCCATCATACACGTCGGCAGGCGGGAGGGCTAACGCCGTTATCGTGCGGCCACTGGCGCCCGGGGCATTCTCTCATCGCGCATGGCCGAGTGATAGAGAATCGACGCCATCACGACCGCGGCCTGCTTGAGGTCCTCCTCCTGGACACGCTCGAAGGTGTCCATGTTCGTGTGATGCGTTCTGACGTCGTATCCGGTGAAGTCGTGGATCGACTGAAAGCCGGGTAATCCGGCCCCGATGAATGAGAGATGATCCGTGCTCCCGACCCCAGCCATCGTCGAGATGTTGGCCCCTAGGTCGTTGAAGGGCTCGAGGTAATCCTCCATGATCTCCCGCGCCGCCTCGTTGCCCTCCATGAAGAACCCGTAGATCGGAGCGAAGCCGTTGTCGAGGTTGTAGTAGACGGAGAACTTCTCATGTGCCACCACGTTCTCGGCACCCTCGAAGTGGCGCCGTACATACTCCCTGGATCCCAGCAGGCCCTGCTCCTCACCTCCCCAGAGGGCCACCCGAATCGTACGCCGCGGCTGAACGTCGAGCGCTTTCAGGATCCGGAGCGCCTCCATCACGATCGATGAGCCGTCCGCGTTGTCCGTAGCGCCGGTCCCGGTGTGCCAGGAGTCGAGGTGAGCCCCTACCATGACAACCTCGTCGCCGATCTCCGGATCCACGCCCTGGATCTCGGCAATGATGTTGTAGGCGTCGGTATTGTCCTCGTAGTACCTCCCTGCCACCTCCACCGCCAACGTCACCGGTATCTGCTGCTCGAGAAGCCTGGCCACCAGGTTGTAGTGTTCGGCCGCCAACACGACCGACGGGACAGCTCCGTCACCTTGATCCCGTCCGGTTACGAAGAGTGTTCCGTGCTCGCCGCGGGTCGGTTCGAGGGTCACGCCTACGCCCCCACTCACAAGCACGTCCCCCAGGGCGCGTGCCGCCTCTTGCCGCCGGCTCCGGTCCGCCTGCTGGGCGTCCGAGGGCGGCGTGGAGGGACTCCGTGTGAGGGAGCGGGACGGTGTGAACCGATCTTCGAACCGTGGCTGGGGACGATCTTCGCGGAAGAAGTTGGTCTCGATCGGCCGGGTGAGGACGATGGCGCCCCCGAGACGGTCTTCGAGTGAGCGCAGCTCCTCCGCGGACTTTCCGCCCAGCATGATGGGCTCGGAAACCAGCCGACCCTGTGTCGACGCCGACCATCCCCTGGGAAACCCGATCATCGGCAGATACCGGGGCTCGAGCATCTCGACTGAAAACTTCTCGAGACTCCATCCCCGCCCGAACTCCCACGACTCGAGGTGGACGTCCTCGAATTCCCACTCGATCATCTTGTCACGCATCCACTCGACCGCCTCGTAGTATCCCGGCGAATTGGTCAGCCGGGGGCCGATCACGTTGGTGAGGTGGTTGAAGACCTCCAGGACGTGGGAGTTGTCGAAGCCCTCGGCCCTGATGCGAGCCACCATGTCTTGGTCGATCTGCTCCTGGGCGGCGAGCGGAAGGGGACTCAGCGGATGGGCACCGAGCCAAAGAGCCGGTCCGAAAGCGATCAGGAGTGACAGGGTGATGGAGCGCGTCATGGGAGGGCTTCCTTGGTCGAGGGTCGGGACGCAAACGTCGGGTCTGGGCGTTTTCTTATCCGTGCAGGATAAGTCGACTAGGTGGGATGACGCGAGGGGGTACGGACCTCAAGGTTGGTAGGCTAGTTACAAAAACGCGGAATCCCAAACACGATGATCACGCACACGGGGCAAGAGTGTGGGTGCGCTGCTGGGACTCGCCTCAGTTCAGCCTACAGCCTGGACTCCTTCATCGGCCGCTGCCCTGGCCAACGCCTGGTCCAGTGTTGCCAAAGGGATCCCCAGTCGCACGGCTACCTCCAAGTAGGACGCATCGTACGTCGTCAGCCCATGAGCTCGAGCGAGGCGCGGGATGTCTTCAAAGGCTCGGCGGCGATCCACAGGGTCCACAACAATGGGAAGCGCGCTGAGAGTATTCCGGGCCTCAGCCGCCCCCGCCAGATCCATGCGCTTCTCACGCAATGCGCTGGACAGACCGTTGGTCACCTCCATGGGCCAGAGCGATGAGACGATGGCTTCCCCACCGGACAACTCATCCAGCACGCGCATGGCGTACCCGGCCCGTTCGTCCTCGAAACACCAAGCGAGCGTAACGGAGGCGTCGAGTACGAAATTCATTTGCGTCCGAGCTCGATCAGGTCCCTGAGCGTCAGGTCCGGACCAAGTGTCCGCCCCTTCCCGAACTCCCGCATCCGGTCCACGGCCTCGCTGGGCGTCAAACGAACCGGTTCCTCAATCGGCACGATCCGCGCGATGGGGTGCCCATGGCGTGTAATCGTGAGCGTCTCGCCCGCTTCCACACGTTTCAGTAGAGCGGGGAGGTGCGTTTTCGCTTCGTAGGATCCGATGGTGGCCACGGCTGCTCCAGACTAGTCTGAAACCAGTCTAGATCCCATCCACAAATAGCCCCTGAGCGGCGGGAAAGCGAAGGATTATGGGGAGAAGTGAGTGTGCGTGGGGATGGGAGATCGTCGGACTAGGGCTGGATAGGGGTCAAAGAGGCTGACTGATGCTAAATCTGAGGCTCCTGGAGACACCGCGCCCAGTAGCGCACGGGAAG
>JADFNK010000019.1 GCA_022563405.1 Gemmatimonadota bacterium
TCACCGGAAAGGCCTCTTCGTTGGAGTATTGATTCTGCGCAGAATCTCGCTAACTCCAATAAAGATAAGCCTTTCCGGTTTCTTATTCAGGTCGGCTGCACAACATCACGCTTGCTTTGGGCCTAGTAAGGACACCCGAACAGGCCCCAAACACGCGCACAACGCGCTACAGGAGGCGAGAGATGGCACACAAGCCGAAAACGTGGAGCAAACAGATAGCCGAGGCCGGTCTCAGGGCTCGTCTGTTCCGATATGGCGACCGCCCGACGCTTTACTATGATGTCTTCCGGCTCGACGGTGTAAGGGTCCGCAAATCAACGAAGCGGGAAGACAGGAAAGAGGCGGAGAAGTTCGTCCGCTCCGTGCTCCGTGCGATGGCGAAACAGGGTACGCAAGCGATCGGCCAGGACGCGGACCTCGGCACGGTGTTCCGGCTCTTCTTCGAGTTGAAGGTTCCGACCTATCGGCTCGCGTTGCAGCGGGCATCACAGACCCGCCGCGACATGTTCGAGAAGGCATGGGGCGCGAAGAAGCGCGTCGAGGACATCGCACAGCACGACGTGGACACGTTCGCGCACCGTCGGCGTTCCGGTGGTGTCCGTAACGGCACCATTGAGGCCGACCTGCGATGGCTGTCCACGGTGTTCGCTTGGGCGCATGGCTACAAGGTGAACGGCGTTCGGCTCGTGCCGTCGAACCCGCTCACGGGCCTGAAGCGCCCCAAGGAGAAGAACACCCGCCGCCCGATCGCTTCGCATCAACGATTCGTCGCCACGATGGAGCACGTCGACGCAGTGGACCCCGAGGGACGGCTCGGCTGCATGTTGGTGATCGCTCGCTACACCGGCCACCGCGAGAACGCGATCTGCCAACTGCGGGCCAATGACTTCCTGCGGACGAAAGAGGAAGTACGCGCTGCGCTCGGTGCGCTCGGACTCGATGAGCGACAGGCGGACTACTACCCGCACGGCGGTCTGCATTGGCGAAAGGAATCAGACAAGATGGGCAACGACAGCGTCACGCCTCTGGCACCTGACGCGAGGACTGCGCTCGACGCATACTTGGCTCACAATCCACGGCTCGGGGAAGTGCCCCTGTTCCCGGCCTCCAAAGATCCATCCAGGCCAATCCGGGCAGACCTCGCCAGCCGGTGGCTCATGAGGGCCGAGGAGCTTGCGGGCCTTCCCTCATTGAGTGGAGGGCGCTGGCACCCGTACAGAAGGCTGTGGGCGACAGAGCGGCGACACCTACCCGCGCAGGACGTCGCCGAGGCGGGTGGATGGTCCGGCATTCAGGCACTCACGACCATCTATCAGCACGCGACGCCGGACAAAATTCTCGAGGTCGTAGAGGTCGGAGCCTAGTTTTTTTTGGACTGAAAAAGATACAAAAAGGATACAAAGCGATTTTCCCGGCTTGGGGAAAGAGCCCACTCAGTCCCGTAAAGGACTGGGGGGCTTCGCCTTACCGTCCATCTGGGTCGCTTCGATGTCTTGCTCGAGCATCTGCCGGTGTAGCAGCCGGGCGTACGTCCCGCCCACCGCCATCAAGTCTGCGTGCCGGCCCCGCTCGACGATTCGGCCGCCATCCAGCACGAGAATCAGATCCGCGTTCATCACGGCGGACACGCGGTGGCTGATGATGAAGGAAGTGCGCCCCTCCATCACACGGGCGAGGTCGTCGAGAATGCGCGCCTCGGTGTGTGTGTCCACAGCGCTCAGAGCGTCATCGAGGATGAGAATCCGCGGGTCGCGCGCCACGGCGCGCGCCAGCGTAGTACGTTGTTTCTCCCCCCCCGAAAGGTTCACTCCGCGCTCGCCGAGAAGTGTCCCCCAGCCCTTCGGGAACCCCTGGATCGCTGCATGGAGCTGGGCGACGCGGGCCGCTTCGACGACCACTTCGTCCGGGTCCTCGAGCGGGCCCTCCGGTGCGCTGTGGGCTCGCCGTTCCTCCTGGGCCGCTGCGGCCGACGCCTCGGCACCGGGGTCGAGGTCGAGACCGAGTCCGATATTCTCCTCGATGGTCGCCGAAAAGAGGAAGGGGTCCTGGGGCACCATCCCGATGAGCGAGCGTAACTCACCCGGGTCCAGATCGCGCACGTCGACGCCGTCGACCAGCACACGCCCGCTCGTGACGTCGTAGATCCGGGGGATCAACGTCACAAGCGTGGATTTGCCCGATCCGGTCGGACCGACGACGGCCACGATCTGGCCGGGATCGGCCGTGAAAGAGACGTCTTCGAGGACCAGCCGCTCCGTACCCGGATACCGAAAAGACACGTTCCGGAACTCGATGGCGCCGCTGGGCTCGGCCAGACGTACGGGGCTCTCGGGGGGGCGCACGGCCGGTTCGGTCTCGAAGATCTTGTTGAGGCGGCCCATGCTGGCCGAGCCCCTCTGAAACAGGTTGACGACCCAGCCCAGAGCGATGAGCGGCCAGATGAGGTAACCGACGTAGAT
Source organism: Gemmatimonadota bacterium (assembly GCA_022563405.1). Classification (GTDB taxonomy): domain Bacteria; phylum Gemmatimonadota; class Gemmatimonadetes; order Longimicrobiales; family Gaopeijiaceae; genus UBA822. The sequence continues at coordinate 2,460 of JADFNK010000019.1, forward strand.
CCCGAATGCGACGAAGTCTCCGATTGTGATCCGTCCGGCGATGGCTTCGACACCGCCGAGCCACAGCACGATGACCATCGCCGCTCCCGAGAAGAGCGCGAGGATCGGATGGAACAGGCCCGCCACCTTCACGAGGTCCATGTTCCTCTCCATGTACTCCCGGTTGAGGCGGTCGAAGTGGTGCGCCTGACTGTCCTCCTGCACGTACGCCCGCACGATACGCATGCCCGTCAGGTTTTCCTGAACCATGGTCGAGAGCGTCGAGAACTGCTCCTGGATCTTCTCGAAGCGCTGGTGAATCACACGCGCGAACATGAAAACGATCGGTGGGAGGACCACCATGGGGAGCAGGGCGTAGACCGTGAGCCTCGGGCTGATCCAAACCATGAATCCGATAGTGAGCAGGAAGCTCACGAACGTATTCACCGCGTACATGATGGCGGGCCCCGTCGCCATACGGACCGCTTGTGTGTCGTTGGTGGCACGGGCCATGAGATCACCGGTCCGCGTTCGGCCGTAGAAGCTCGCGTCCAGCCGAAGGAGGTGCGCAAAGTAGTCGTTCCGCAGGTCGCACTCGATGCGGCGACTGAGACCGTTGAGAAGCTCCCGCATACCGTACTTGGCGGCGCCTCCGAGAATGGCGGCCGCTACGATGAGGAGGGCATAGGTGGAAACGCGGCCCATCGTCACATCCGGGTCACCCAAGCCGTCGATGGACAGCTTGATCAGATACGGTCCGGTCACCGTGAAGAGGTTGGTGACAACAACCAACACCAGACCCGCCACGGCCCCTCTCCGGTAGGGCCGGAAGTAGGGGAGGATGGTGCGGAGCTCGTTCATCGCGGCGATGGGTCTCGGGTCACCAGCCTATAGCCGCACCACGCCCGCGAGGATCGGACGCCGCTTGGAGCGTTCCGTCCGGCATGACCATGATGGCCTGAACATTTCCGGATAGTCCTCCGTCTTCAACCCGTTCAACCATCACATGCCCACGGGCTTCCAGTTCCGCCAGGACCGTTGGCGTGAGGGCACCCCGCTCGTACATGATCTGGTCGGGCAGGTGCTGGTGGTGGACCCGGGGCGCGTTCACGGCCTGAGCGACGTTCATCCCATAATCCACCACGTTGACGATGGTCTGAAAGACCGTCGTGATGATCCTCCCTCCCCCCGGGGAGCCGGTGACGAAAAAGAGCGTGCCGTCGGGACGGCTCACGATCGTGGGGGTCATGGCGGAGAGCATCCTCTTGCCGGGCTCCACCCCGTTGTCCTCTCCCTGGACCAGACCGAAGAAATTGGGTGTGCCCGGCTTCGCAGTGAAGTCGTCCATCTCGTTGTTGAGCAGGAACCCAGCGCCCGCCACGGTCACCTTGCTGCCGAACGACAAGTTGAGCGTCGTGGTTACGGCCACGGCGTTCCCAGAGGCATCCACGATGGAAAGATGAGTGGTGTGATCCCCTTCCCGGGGAGGTTCCAGGCCGGGCCCGACGTCGGCCGAGGGTGTGGCCCGGTCGGTGATGTCGGCGGCCCGTGCCACAGCGTACGCCTTCGCCGTCAAACGTTCCAGCGGGACGTCGATGAAATCCGAGTCCGCCAGATACGCGTTCCGGTCCGCATAGGATCGCCGCCAGGACTCCGCAAGAAGATGAATCATCTGGGTCGAGTGCCACGGCATCTCCGCGAGGTCGTACGTCTCCACCATGTTGGCCATTTCGGCCATCGTGGTGCCCCCTGAGGAGGAGGGCGGCATCGACAGAACCGTGAAACCCCGATACGTGAACTCGATCGGGTCCCGCCAGGCCGCTGTGTAAGCCTCCAGGTCCCGGTGAGAGATGAGTCCCTGGCCGCGCTCCATCTCAGCGACGATCAGATCGGCGGTCTCTCCCCGGTAGAATCCGTCGGCGCCTCGGTCTCGGATGCGGCGCAGCGTGGCGGCGAGCTCGGGCTGAGCAAATGTCTCGCCGATGTCCACGATCCGGCCTCCCGGGAGGAAGGTGGCGGCCGTCGTTTCGTAAAGCCTGAGGTCGCTCTCTTTGTTGGCGATGTCGCGGCGGAAGCCCTCGTGGACCTCGAAGCCGTCGGCCAACTCGGCCGCCGGCTCCACCAGATCGGCCCAGGGCAGCGTGCCGAACCGTCGATGGGCCTCCCACAGGCCCATCACGGAGCCCGGTACGCCCACGGCCAGGTGGCCCAACATCGACTTGCCGGTCAACTCCCCACGGTCATCGAGGAACATGTCGCGCGTGGCCTCGAGCGGTGCTTTTTCTCGGTAGTCGAGGGCCGCGGTGGTCCCATCCGCCATTCTCACGACCATGAAGCCACCGCCCCCGATATTCCCCGCGTTCGGCTTGACCACGGCCAAGGCGAAGGATACGGCGATCGCCGCGTCTACCGCGTTCCCACCCTCCTGCATGATCCGAGCGCCTAGTTCGCTGGCGTAAATATCCGTGCTCACGACCATGGCGCGCTCCGCGGTTACCGGCGCGTCGTCGGCCGAGAATCGCCAAGTGTCCGGAAAGACGATCGGGGGTCGGGATTGGGCTGTCTCATCGAGCCCGGCCTGAGGTGGTTCGGCCGGTGTGCAAGCAGCCAGCAGAAGCGCCAGACCGAGCATCGCTCGTTTCGCGCTTTTCTGGCAGATGGGCCCGGTTACGATTCGTTCCACGAGACTTACCCCATCTCTTGGAGGAGTCGGATGGCGCCGGCCGCCAGCGTGGCGGCCCCTAACGGAAGCGCTGCTTCGTCGATGTCGAAGTCGGCCTCATGGTGCATACGTGGCCTGGGCAGGGCGGCCCCCACCCAAAAGAACGTGCCCGGCGCCTCGTTCGCGAGGAAGGAGAAATCCTCGGCGAGTGTCATGGGCTCGATGGGAAGCACGTCGTCCTCGCCCACCATATCGATCGCTGCGGCGCGCACGCACTCCGTCACCCGTTCGTCGTTGATGACAGGGAGAATACCGGTCTCGACGTCGATCGTGACCTCGGCACCGGATTCCTCCAGAACGCCGAACGCCTCGTCCAACCGGCGGTTGAGGCGCTCTCGAGTCTCCTCCGAGAAGAAACGCATGGTCCCGTCGATCGTCACACGGTCCGCCAGGACGTTGGTGGCGGTGCCCCCCGAAATCTTCCCGAACGAGATGAGTCCGTCCTCGACGGGCGAACGGTTTTTTGGCGCCGCGTCCTTGGCCGCGACCACGCCTCGAGCCGCCAACACGAGCGCATCGATGCCTGCTTCGGGCATTCCCGCGTGGCTGCTCTTGCCGCGCACCTCGATGTGTATCTCCGCGGCGCCGGACATGATGGGTCCCGTGGCGAAGAAGAGTTTTCCGGTGGGGAGAGGTCCTCCCAGATGCAGCCCGACGACGGCGTCGACCCCCTCCATCACACCTTCGTCCACCATCCGCATCGCGCCGCTTTTGCCCTCGTCGTCGGTCGACTCTTCCGAGGGTTGAAAGATGAAACGAACGGTGCCGGAGGGCAGGCGCCCCGAATCTCTCTTCTCCGCCAGGATGCGGGCCGCTCCGATCAATCCGGCCACATGTCCATCGTGCCCGCACGCGTGCATGACACCCGGGTTCTCGGAGATGTAATCGTGCGTATTCGCCTCCTGTATGGGGAGGGCGTCCATATCCGCACGAAGCGCGATGAGGGGACCCTCGCCGTTGTGCAGCTCGGCGATCACCCCGGTGCGACCGATCCCGGTACGGACCGAAAAGCCGAGCGCCTCCATTTCCGTTGCCGCGATTCCCGCCGTTCGCACCTCCTGGAACGAGAGTTCCGGGTGCCGGTGAAGGTCTCTACGAATCGCGGTGAGCTCTGCGGCGAGAGATTGGGCCTCTTCGAGAAGATTCACGGAGCCTCGGGCGCGTGGATCGAGCTTGCACGGTCCGTCGGGCGTGTAGATCGAGCTTGCACGGTCCGTCGGGCGGGCGAAGTCCTTGGTTGCTGGCGAAAAGAAGCCAAGATTAGCTTGTCCAAGCGAAGTATCGCCGCAACCGCGGGGGAGTTCCAGGTCTCGAACCACCGAGGGACGAACAGTCCGCATGCTCGACGACCGACTGACGGAGCAGAGAAACCCGCGTTCTTCCGCGATGGACGTGTTGTCGGCGCTCGAGTTGGTCGATCTCATCAATTCCGAGGACCGAACCGTGGCAGAGGCCGTTGAATCCCAGCGGCTCGCCATCGCTGATGCGATCGAGTTGGTGGTGGAGGCCTTCCGGAGCGGGGGCAGGTTGATCTATGTGGGTGCGGGAACGTCGGGGCGGTTGGGTGTTCTGGATGCGGCGGAGATGCCGCCGACGTTCGGAACCGACCCCGAGATGGTGCAGGGTATCATCGCGGGTGGACGCGAGGCGCTGGTCCGGTCTCAGGAGGGCGCGGAGGACCATCCGGAGGATGGGGCCTCCGAGATCGACCGGCTGGAAATCGGTCCGAAAGACTTCGTGATGGGGATCGCCACTTCGGGGACGACACCGTTCGTACACGGCGCCCTGGCCCGTGCCCGCGAACGTGGAGCGCACACGGGTTTTCTCCTATGTACGTCTCCGGCGCCCGAGCTCCTGGAGACCCACGACGTGGTCATCGCCCCGCTCGTTGGTCCGGAGGTCGTGACGGGTTCCACCCGCATGAAGGCCGGGACCGCCACCAAGATGGTTCTCAACACGGTCACCACCGCTGCGATGGTCATGACCGGAAAGGTGTTCGGCAACCTCATGGTGGATCTCCAGGCGACCTGTGAGAAACTCGAGGATCGGGGCGAGCGGATTCTGATGACGATCCTCGACGTGGATCGGTCCCGTGCCGCTGCGCTCCTCGAGGCGGCGGGGGGCAACGTGAAGACCGCGCTGGTCATGGAACGTCGTGGGGCCGGGGTTGTGGAGGCGGAGCGGTTGCTCGAAGAGGCGGCGGGTGCGCTCGCCCGCGTGATCGGGAGTCTGGCCGAGGACCCGCAGACGTGACGGGCGGGGATCTCTTCGTGGGCCTCATGTCGGGGACGTCCATCGACGGGATCGACGCCGTGCTCGTACGGATCGACGGTGATTCCAGCACGACCTTGGCCTGGAGCCTGCTCGCCTTCAGCACAACCGCGTACGATGAGGACCGCAGGAAAACGATCCTCGAGGCTCTCGAGGAGGGCACGCCGGACACGTTATGCCGATTACACGCTTCGCTCGGCGAATGGTTCGCGTCAGCCGTTCACGACGTGTGTGAGGCCGCGGGTGTCGAGAGCCGGGAGCTCGCGGCCATCGGTTCACACGGGCAGACCGTGTGGCACATTCCGCCGAGCGATGTTCTGGGGGGAGCCACGCTCCAGTTGGGAGACGCGGCTACGCTCGCCGAGCGTACCGGGGCTCCGGTCATAAGCGATTTCCGGAGTCGCGACGTGGCGGCCGGCGGGCATGGGGCTCCGCTCGTTCCCTGGCTCGATCAACTCTTGTTCTCCGCCGTGGACCGCCGGCGCGCGATCCAGAACCTGGGCGGGATGGCCAACGTGACTTGGTTGCCGCCAACGGGTTCTCCTGAGCCGGTGATCGCGTTCGACACGGGGCCGGGTGTGGTGTTGATCGACGGGGCCGTGCGGCGTGCCAGCGACGGTGCTCTGCCGTACGATCGGGATGGGGTGATGGCGCTCCGGGGGCAAGTGGACGAATCGCTCCTCACCGAGCTCCTCGACGACGCGTACTTTCGAGCTCCACCGCCCAAGTCGACGGGCCGGGAACACTTCGGAAGGGTACTCCTGGATCGGGTGGCGGAGGGCTTGAACCCCGGCACGGACGAAGAGGCCTGGTGTGATCTGGTGGCGACGCTCACGGCGTTCACGGCGCGCTCGATCGCGGAGGCTTACCGGTCCTGGGTGCTTCCCAGAGGTCTCGATGAAATCTTCCTGGTGGGGGGTGGCACGAACAACCCGGCGTTGGTCCAGGCCATCACACGGGAGCTGGCTCCCGTGCCGGTGAGGGACGGTGGGGACCTCGGGGTCGATCCCGACGCTCGTGAGGCGCTCGCGTTCGCGTTCCTGGCGTGGGCGCACCTTCACCAGATCACCGGTAACATTCCGTCGGTTACGGGCGCCGAGGCCCCCCGAGTTCTGGGGTCCCTGACACCCGGGGCGCAAGCATGACACGCCGTGGCCGAAGCATGATCCCGACAGCCGAAGAGGAAGAGACCAAGAGCCTGATTCACCGGGCGGCGATTCACCCGGCGGCGATTCTCGCGGTGGTAGCTCTGGTCCACCTGGCTATCGCGCTTCCGGCTCTGAATCCCGCCCCCCACAACGGCGGCGACAATGCCGGTTACCTGTCTCTCGCCTATTCGTTGACCACCGGTGAGGGGTACGTCGAGGCTTGGGATCCGGCCTTGGCGCCGCACACGAAGTACCCGCCGCTCTACCCGGCGCTGCTCGCCGGGGCTATGGGGCTCGGCGCCGAGGCTTGGATCACTTTCAAGCTCCTGTCCCTGTTGCTGGTGACGGTCAGCGTGACGATCTGTTTCGCTTGGGTGCGCGACCGACACGGCGTGGGTTTGGCGACGGCTGTATCGCTGGTCCTCGCTTTCTCACCGGCGCTGCTTTGGTCCACCAATTGGATTCTGTCGGATCCGCTCTTCTTGGCGCTGACGCTCGCGTGTCTCTGGAGTTTCCACAAATCGGAGCACGGGACGGTGCCCTCGCGGTGGATCTTGGCCGGCTGCGCGTTGGCGATCCTCTCCACCTTCACCCGGACGGCTGGGTTGCCCCTGGTCCTGGCGGTCGGGGCGGCACTCGGTCTCGCGCGGCATTGGCGGGCGCTGGCTGGGTTCGTGGTCGCGTTTGTGGCCCCCAACCTGCTTTGGTGGCTCCGGTCGCGGGCGGGGGGTGAGGCCCAGTACGTCTCGGAGTTCTGGATGATCGATCCCTACCAACCCGATCTCGGCCGAGCCGGAATCGGAGACCTTGCGGCTCGTGTGCTCGAAAACCTCCAGGGTTACGTCCTCGTACACATCCCGGCTGGATTGTCCCCGTGGTCGGGCGGCGCGCTCACGGCCTTGGGTGTGGTGCTGATGGCCGCTGCTTTGGCCGGGTGGGTCGCTCGGATCGGGGTCCGGTGGACCGTCGTTGAACTGTTCACTCCTTTGTACTTCGGGCTGATCTTGCTCTGGCCTGCCGTTTGGTCGGGGGACCGATTCGCACTGCCTCTTTATCCGCTGATGCTCTTCTACGCTGGTGAAGCGTTGGTCCGGGGAGCGAAGCGTATAGATGCGCGCTTGCCGCTGGTCGCGGGGGTGATCGCGGTCGCCGCGTTGCTGGTGCCCTCCATGCAGAGTTGGAGGCAGGCTGTGAGCGGGGCCAGCACCTGCCGGGAGTTGGTCCGCCAAGGAGGCCCTTTCGCGTGTTACAGCGAAGGGTTTCAGCAGTTCGTCTCAGCGGCGCGTTGGGTCGGTGAAAACGTGCCGGACGGGTCGGCGGTATTCAGCCGAAAGCCCCGCATCTTCTATACACTTTCGGGCGTGCGGAGCCGGACGTACCCGCTGAGTGCCGATCCGGAGCGCTTCTTCCGTGAGGCCCGTGAGCTCGGGATCTCCTACGTCGTGCTCGATCAGGTGGATCGTTTGGGCGGGGCGTACGTGGGAGCGGTGGTCCGGGATCGTCCATGGGCGTTCTGCGGGCTCATCGGGGTGGGCGAAGGAGCTGTCCGGACCCAGATCCTTGGGATCGTCGACGGTGCGGTGGATCCGGGGGATGGGGTCAGCACAGGGTCGACCATAAGGCTGGTGCCCTGCGCCGAAGGGATGGTACGTCCGGATCCCAGGTCTCTCCCCCCCTATTCGGCGACGCGGCTTCCTCTGCTGGCCCTTCCCCCTCCGTAGAGAAGGCCGAGCGCGACCCCGAAAAGGACGTGGTGGGTTATGGACTCGGTCCCGGACCTGGCCCCAGCAGCACTCGGACCCAGGAGCGCCGCCACGATCGGCATGGTCCGGTTGGGGCTGGAGGCACCGAGGATGCCGTCCAGCCCGCCGAATGGGGATGTCACGTACTCCATGACGCCGAACGTCGCCCCCCGAAGGAGTGGCGATCCCGGGAGCCGGGGTTCGAGAACCGCACCATAGAGCATGCCCCGCGCCGCTCCCGTGAGAAGTTCTGCGGTCGGGTCGGGCGGGCTCCCTTCACCTTCCCGCGTCCCATTTTTTCCATTCCGAAACAGGCTGAGCGCCAGCGCGGCACCGGCCCCCGCCAAGGCGGCGCGCGTCAGGCGTAACGTTCCGGGCCGCTGTCCGACCACCATGGAGAACAGCCGGTCACCGAGAATACCCGTGCCGGTCGCGATGAGTTGATCCACGGTCGACGAGACTGGCCTGCGTCCAGGGTCCGCTGCTTCGCCCCGTCCGTTCCTGGCGGACCGTGCCTCGCTGGTGGACCGGCCTTTTCTTGCGCGTGGGGTTTTCTTGGCGGATCGGGCTTCCCGGGCTGACGAGGCTCCATGGCGTGCCGATTCGAGCGCGTAACCCAGCTGATACCAGATGCTTTTGGACGGTTCGGGCATGCCCTCGATCACTCGGAACTCTGATGGGAAGGTCCAACGCTTCCAAGGGTGAGCACGATGCGCCCGTTTGACAAGGTCGTGAGGGAAGGCGCCTTCGGGGAAGGTGTCTTCTAAGGAAGCTGTTTCGCGGTATCGAGCCCGACGTCGGCCTCCCCGCCACGTGCATCCGTGTCCGATGCTTTCGCTTCGTCGTTCTTGTCGCTGGCGGCGACTTCGCCCATGCGTCTCACGGAAGCGTGCATCTGTTCCAGAGCGTCTCGAAAACGCCTCTCGTATTCGGCGTTTCCGTCACCTTCCTTCTTCGCGACGGCGGCTGCGTTGAGCTCACGGATCAGGGTAACAAAATGCTCCCCTTCTTCACGTAGGCGAAGGAAGCGGCGCTCGTCGGGTAGGATTCGGCTCGCGAGCCCCCAGACCCCTGCCTCGAGAATCAGGATGCCCAGCAGCACGAGGAGCACTTGTAGCTGCAGGCTATCCGACCCGAAGAGGACGGCCAAGAAAATGATCCCCATCCCGGCGACGGGGAGCGCGATCTCGAGGATGCGGCGGATTGTTCTTTTCAAGGGTCGCCTTCCGATGAGGGCTGCCAGGCCTGGAATCCTGAACGTCGGGCTCTACCCGAATCGTACCCGTGGGGATGTCGGTTGTACAGCAGATTTTTCTCGAAAGGGCACTGTTCTGGCGCATGATGTTCGCGTGATCTCTGGTCCTGGCGCGGGCAATCCTGGCGTTCTGATCAGACCCGTTGTACTCCTTGAACAGGCCTATTGACCACAAGATGTAGTGGGCGTAGGTTGCACGGCCGCAATATTTTGTATGCCTCAGGCCATTTTCCACAAAGGAAGTGCACTGGCGAGGCGGGTTTCGTCGGTTTTCAACATTCCGAGGCGGAGATTTCCACCGCCTCTCCACAGTTTCGTCCGGAGCGCACGTATGAAGCGGGAGGCCCGACGCGCTGAGCGTCCAAATTTCGAGGAGCCCCTACCAGAAGATCTTCCGAAGGCGAATTTCTCTGAAAATGCCCGGATCGTTCTGGGCAAGCGATATCTGAAGAAGGGAGCTGACGGAACGCCTATCGAGGAGCCGGAGGCCATGTTCTGGCGTGTGGCCAAGGTCATCGCAAGTACCGACCTGGACTACGGGGCCTCGGAGGCAGCCGTGGAAGAGTTGGCCCGCCAGTTCTACGATCTCATGACTACCGGGAAATTCGAGCCGAACTCTCCGACGTTGATGAACGCCGGCCGTCCTCTGGGACAGCTTTCAGCCTGCTTCGTTCTGCCGGTGGACGACACTCTCTCCAACGGAAAGAGCGGCATTTACGATACGCTCATGGCCATGGCGCTCGTTCATCAATCGGGCGGTGGAACAGGCTTCTCCTTTTCTCGACTGCGGTCGAGCGGTGCACGGGTCAAATCGACCACGGGTGTGGCGTCCGGGCCCGTCTCGTTCATGACGCTGTACGACGCGAGCACGGAAGTCGTGAAACAGGGCGGGACGCGGCGGGGGGCGAATATGGGGATCCTCAGGGTGGATCATCCCGACATCCGTTCGTTCATCCTCTGCAAGGACGACACCTCCCAGATCACGAATTTCAACATTTCCGTGGCCTTGACCGATGTGTTCATGGAGGCGGTCGAGGCGGGCGAGAGCTACGACCTGGTGGACCCCACGACCGACGACGTAGTCGGCCAAGACGACGCCCGTGAGATCTTCGACATGATTATTCACGGCGCGTGGAAGACCGGCGAGCCGGGGACGTTTTTCATCGACCGGGCCAACAGATTCAACCCGGTGCCCAAGCTCGGTTCCTACGAGGCCACGAATCCGTGCGGTGAGCAACCGCTGCTACCCTACGACGTGTGCAACTTGGGCAGCGTGAATCTCGCGAAATTCGTCAAAGAGGGTCATGTGCCGGGTGATGATCCGGCCGATGGCGTGGACTGGGACGCGCTCAGCCAGACGGTTCATCTGTCCACGCACTTCCTCGACAACGTCATCGACGCCAACCGGTATCCTCTGCAAGCGATTACCGATTTGGCTCAGACCATTCGCCGGATCGGCCTGGGAGTCATGGGTTGGGCGGACATGCTCATCGGGCTCGGGATCCCCTACGACAGCCCCGAAGGGGTCGAGATGGGCCGGAAGGTGATGGGATTCCTGAACCAAGAGTCCCGTAATGCGTCGGAGAAGCTCGCCGAGAGCCGTGAGCCCTTCCCGGCCTGGGAGGAGTCCATTTGGGGGCCGGACGATCGTTGTGCCCGGGACTCTGACGGACAACGTATTCGCCCGATGCTCAAGCTCCGGAATTGCAACCTCACAACGGTGGCGCCGACCGGCACGATTTCGATCTTCGCTGGGTGTTCTGGAGGTATCGAGCCGATCTTCGCCGTCGCGTTCATGCGCAATCAGGCCGGTTCGATGATGCCGGATGTGAACCCTGCCTTCGTGGCTCGTGCTCAGGAGGAGGGTTGGTACTCGGAAGACCTCATAGCCCGCATCGCAGAGCAGGGTCACATCCACTTTCCGGAGGTTCCGGAGGAGGTACAGGCCGTCTTCAAGACCGCTCACGACATTTCCCCTGAGTGGCACGTGCGCATGCAGGCGGGGTTCCAGGAACACACCGATTCCGCCATCTCTAAGACCACCAACTTTCCGACGCAGGCCACCGAGGACGACGTCCGGAAGATCTATCAACTCGCGTACGAGCTCGACTGCAAGGGTGTCACGGTGTACCGCGACGGGTCGAGGTCCGGACAAGTGTTCTCGACTGGAAAGACCGGTAAGGATCCACAGGAGTCCGCCGAAGACCAGCAGGAGTCGAGCGGTGACGTGGCGGCTCTCGAACAGATGCTCGCGGATGCGCGGGAATCTCTACATGAGCTCCGGATGGAACTCGACCAGGTCTACCGCGAACGGGACGATCGGGATCAGACCGCTGCCGCGGCTCGCCACAAGCGTCAACGCCCCTCCATGCTCCGGGGCCGCACGCTCAAGATGAACTCACCTCTGGGCGATCTTTATGTCACCATCAACGAGGATGAGAGCGGCCACCCGTTTGAGGTGTTCTGTACGCTCGGGAAGGCGGGTGGAGCAGCGACGGCGGATGCCGAGGCGGTCGGGCGGCTCATCTCTCTCGCCCTCCGTTCCGGAATCCCGGTTTCAGCCGTCAAAGACCAACTTCGGGGGGTCTCGTCGGATCGCGCCGTAGGAGTGGGCCCGAGCAAAGTGCTCTCTTTACCTGATGCAATCGGCCAGGCGATCGAGCGGTACATGGCGGAGAAGGAAGGTGTGCAGGAGACACTTCCGCTGGGTGTTGCCGTCGACGCGGGTGGAGCTCAAGGTGGGACCCAGTCACAGGTCTCTGTGGATTCTGGGTATCAGGCGAATTTCTTGGGCAGCTGCCCGGAATGCAGCGCCGGCCAACTCTCGTTCGAGGAGGGTTGCGTGAAATGCCACATCTGTGGATACAGCCAGTGCGGATGAGGGCGGTCGCCAGGATCTGCTGAACCGGAGTTTGGGAAGCCCCGGACTCTCAACCGGGTTCGCGTCGCCTGAAGCGGCGCGGGCCCGGTTCTTTATCTCCCGCGGTAGATCCACGCGGGAGAACCGCTGCTAGAACCCGGCGGGAGAACCCCTGCTAGAGCCCGGCGGTAGAACCCCTGCTAGAGCCCAGCGGTAGAACTGGCGGGAAACCCGTGGTTTGTGTTCGGTCAGAAGCTTGCCGATATTTTAAATCAGTGATGGTGGGTCAAAAAGGGTCTGGTAGAAACCCGCGGGAGAACCTGCGGTAAAAGCCAGCGGTAGAACCCGCGGTTGGAGATTTGACGTGAGCGAGCCTGAAGGAGCGGCAACGGATCGGAAGCCCATGCAGAACTTCCGCACCGACGAACTGATCGGGCTCCTCTCGAGCCGGGTGGTGGGGCAGGCTCACGCCCTGGAGCATATCGTACCGAGCATCCAGCTACACCGGTCGGGGCTGGCTCCGGAAGGTCGCCCGGTCGGTGTGTTCCTCCTGCTCGGACCGACCGGTACGGGCAAGACCCGGACGGTCGAAGCGCTTGCCGAAGTCCTCCACGGCGATGCGCGCAACGTGGTCAAGATCGATTGTGGTGAGTTCCAGAGCGAGCATGAAGTGGCGAAACTCATCGGGGCTCCCCCTGGGTACGTGGGACATGCTCAGACCGAGCCGCGCCTGAACCAGCTCGTGCTCGACGAAATGACGAGCGACGAGTGCGACCTCACGCTGGTTCTTTTCGACGAAATCGAAAAGGCGGCGCCGTCCTTGGCTCAGCTACTGCTCGGTGTGCTCGACAAAGCGACGTTACGGTTGGGAGATGGTGCTGAGGTAAACTTCGAGAAGTCGCTGATCTTCCTTACCAGCAATCTCGGAGCAAGAGACATGCTGTCCGAGCTGCAGCCGACTTTGGGTTTCGACACGGAGCCGAGGCGCCCCGGGGCCGACCTCTCCGCGCACCTGGAGCGCGTGGGCCTCAGGGCGGTCCAGCGTCACTTCTCTCCGGAATTCGTGAACCGGATCGACGCCGTCATCACGTATCGTCCGTTGGGGAACGAGTCTCTGGTGGCGATTCTCGAACAACACGTGGTCGAACTTCAGCGCCATGTCCAGAATCGACTCGGCAGCCGATCGTTCGACATCGAGGTGGCTCCCGCAGCCCGATTTTTCATGCTCGAAAAAGGGACGAGTATGGAGTACGGAGCCAGGGAGCTGAAGAGGATCATCCACGTTCATTTGACGCAGCCGCTGGCTGCCATGGTCGCGAACGGTGAGGTCACGCCTGGGGCGCAGGTCACGGTCGACCTCCACGAAGACGGAGACCATCTGACTCTACTCGCTGCCGGTGGGACGCCCCTGCCTACCACCCCTCCATCGACCGTGCTCGCGATCGACGACAACGAGGCGGTGCTGGGTTGGCTCAACCGGGTTCTCGGCGATGAAGGCCACCGGGTTCTACTCGGTTCCACGGTCGAGGACGCGCGGCGGCACCTCGAAAAGGAGGTGCCCGATATACTGGTGTTCGACCAGATCTTGCCGGACGGTGATGGTGTCGAGCTCGCGGTGAACATTCTCAAGGAACACCCCGACACACGAGCCGTGGTCATGAGTGGGACCGGGCTGGACGAGGAGGACGTACTTCTCTGTCAACGGTATGATATTCCTTTCCTCAAGAAGCCGTTCGTGGCGGAAGAGCTGCTCAGCGCCCTCGAGGCGATTTCCTTGAGCGGTGGATCCAGCCGCTCGGCGGCCGGCTGACCGGCATACCCCTTCGAAGGCCTTCTATGACTCCCGACGAATTTGCAGAGCGCTTCAACCGGTTACGCTCTTGGGAGGACCGCTATCGATACCTCATCCAGCTCGGACGGAAGCTGGAGCCTTACCCGGAAGAATTCAGGGATCAGGAGCACTTGGTCCCAGGATGTCTGAGTCAAGTCTGGCTCGTCACCACCGAGGGCTCCGACCCGTCCGAAATGGTGTTTCGGGGGGACAGCGATGCCCATATCGTCAAAGGGCTCGTCGCGATACTCCTCATGTTGTACTCGGGCAAGACGGCGGAGGAGATTATTTCGACCGACCTGCAAGGGTTCTTCGAGGGGCTGGACCTGGGGCAACATCTCTCGGTCAATCGAAGGAACGGCTTCTATTCGATGACCCTGAAGATCAGAGAACATGCGGCCCAAGCGATGACCGCGTCGTGACTGGGGGAGTGACCGCGTCGCGACTGGGGAGATGACCGCGTCGTGACTGGGGAAGTGTGGGAGACGTGATGAAGCGATGGATGATGTTGGTGACCGCGATTCCGCTTGTCGCAGCCGCGTGTGGTGGTGGGGATGCCGGAGGGAGCACCGTGACCTTCCGGGCCGAGCGTCCGGCATTCGACGGGGTCCGCGCCTTTCAAGATCTCGAGACACAGGTGGCCTTCGGGCCCCGCATACCCGGGTCCCCAGGCCATACCGAGCAATTGGAGTGGTTGGAGACCCAGCTGCGAGCCCTCGCCGATACCGTATTTCTCGACCCGTTCGAACATGTGACCGCTGAGGGCGACGAGCTTGCTCTGACCAACGTGATCGCCCGGTTCGGTCCCGCCGACGGCTCACGGCTGCTCCTCCTCACACACTGGGACACACGGCCGAAGGCAGACCAGGCCTCAGGGGAAGCAGACCGGGAGCTTCCGGTCCCCGGCGCCAACGACGGCGCTTCGGGCACGGCGATTCTCCTGGAGCTGGCCCGAATGTTCAACGAGCAACGTCCGCCCGGAGGTGTGGAGCTTCTCTTCACCGACGGCGAGGACTATGGGCCGTCCACGGCAGACATGTTCTTGGGCGCCCGGCACTACGTGGGGGGAATCGGGAGTGAGAACCCGCCCGCCTATGGAATCCTCCTCGATATGGTCGGGGATGCCGACCCCAGCTTTCCCATCGAGGCTTACTCCATGGAGGGTGCGGGCCAGGTGGTTCAGCGTATTTGGGGCATTGCGGCCGACCTTGGATACCGGCGCTTCTTTCCCATGGACCAGACCTCGAGGGTGGTGGACGAACACATCCAATTCATCGACGCGGGTATTCCCGTGGCCGACATCATCGATTTCGAATACGGTCCGGCCCACGCCTTCTGGCACACCCCCAGGGACGTACCGGCGAACACGAGTGCCCAGACGCTGTTTATGGTCGGAGACGTCGTGGCGGAGGTGGTGTACCGGAACCGCTGAGTAGCCACTATAGTAGCCCACGTCTGTCGTAGCAGCGTTATCACACGTACCACGTTTTCACCAACGTTTTCACCCACGTTATCACACGAGCAGTGCCATGACCCAGGCCAGCGCATCGAAGACCGATCTATTTCTCACCGAAGCCGACCAGTTCAGCGCTCGCAACTACAAACCCCTCCCGGTCGTGCTGGAGCGCGGGGAAGGCGCTTGGGTTTGGGACGTGGACGGGAACCGCTATCTCGACATGCTTTCCGCCTACTCGGCTCTGAATCAGGGACACCGTCACCCGGCCATCGTGGCGGCGGCCGAAGAGCAAATGTCGAAGCTGACGTTGACGTCGCGGGCGTTTCACAACGATCAGATGGGACCCTTTGTGCGTGACCTCTGCGAGGCGACCGGATACGAAAAAGCCCTTCCGATGAACACGGGCGCCGAAGCCGTGGAGACGGCGATCAAGATGGTCCGGAAGTGGGGTTACCAAGTGAAGGGCGTGCCGGAGGGTAAAGCCGAGATCATCGTCTGTGAAAACAACTTCCACGGGCGAACGACCACCATCGTCGGCTTCAGTTCCGAGGACCAGTATCGTGAGGGATTTGGCCCGTTTACACCTGGTTTCGTGTTGGTTCCTTACGGCGACGCCGATGCGTTCGAGGCGGCGGTCAGCGAGCACACGGTCGGGTTCCTGGTCGAGCCTCTCCAGGGCGAAGGTGGTGTGATCGTGCCGCCTGAGGGATACCTGAGCCGCACCGCCGAGATCTGCCGGGAGCGGCGCATCGCGTTCATGGGTGACGAGATCCAGACGGGGCTCGGAAGGACGGGACGCCTCTTCTGCTGCGAGTGGGAGGACGTCCGGCCGGACGTCCTCATCGTGGGTAAGGCCTTGGGCGGCGGAATCTACCCGGTCTCGGCCGCGATCGCCGACGCCGAGTTCATGGACGTTTTCCAGCCGGGCGACCACGGCTCCACGTTCGGCGGAAATCCGCTGGGAGCGGCGATCGGACGAGCCTCACTCCGTGTCATCCTGGATGAGAAACTTTCGGAGCGTTCCGATGAGCTCGGCACGTGGTTCATGGGTCGGCTGCGTGATATCGGCTCTCCTCACGTCGAGGAAGTTCGTGGTCGTGGCCTCATGATCGGCGTCGTGATCAAGGAGGCGTCGGGCACCGCGAGGCCGTTCTGCGAGGCTCTTCAGGCCAGGGGAATTCTCGCCAAGGAGACACACCACCAGGTGATCCGCTTCGCGCCTCCTCTCACCATCGATCAGGCGACGCTGGAGGATGCGCTGGTGGACATCGAGGCGGTGTTACGGGGCTGATCCAGGAAGGCCGATGAGCGACACGACCGTCCTGGAGGAGCCTGGCGAAGGACCAAATACAGGGCGGGCGCCAGTGCGGGTACGAGCGCGGGCACGAGCGCTGGTACCGGGCCTTCTCGTCCCCCTGATCGTGGCGGCGGGCCTCGGCATAGTCGGGTTCCTCGTCTGGGCCGCCGTATCACCCGGAGTGTGGCACGACGACGGCGCTTATCTACTTCTCGGTAAGTCCCTCGCGGACGGTGAGGGACTCCGATATTCGCAAGTTCCGGGGTCCCTGCCCGGCGCGAAGTTTCCCCCCCTGTATCCCCTTTTCCTTGCCCTGTTGTGGAAGATCACACCCGGGGCGGTGGGTCAGGGGTCGCTCGCGGCCACGTTCAACGTGGTGTTCGTCGCAGCGAGTGGGGGGATGTTCGTGGCCTATCTGCGCACGCTGAACTTTTCGTGGCGGATCTCGATCGTCACGGCCGTCCTGTTCTGGCTTCTCCCCGATCTGTGGCGACTGGCTCTCGTGCCTCTCTCCGAGCCGCTCTTCCTGGTCACACTGGTTGCGGCGCTCTGGACGGGATCTCGCCTGGAGGCGCAACCCACTTGGCGTCGACTCGCCGAATTCCTGGCCGTGTTCGCGCTCGCTTACCACACCCGAACCATGGGACTCGCCATGGGGATCGCGGTACCGTTGGCGTTGCTGATGCGTGGCCGGATGGCCTGGGCCCTCCGTAGTGCCGCCTGTTCCGTGCTGATCATCGCGCCGTGGATGTTCTGGTCGAGCCGGGCGGCATCAGCGATTCCAGCCCCTCTTCGGGACACTCTGGGCCCCTATGCCGGCTGGCTCACGGGCCAGGCCGGTGGGGAAGGCGGATATTTCGGGGTCATGGGTGCGCGAGCCCTCACGCTCGCGGGCCAAATCGTCGGGCTCTTTTTCCCGGGCACCGAGGGGTGGAACGCCGTGCTGGCGGGGGTCATCATGGGCGGGGCGCTCATCCTCGGGGTGCGCCGGCTCTCCGCCCAGACGTGGACGCCGATTCTTACGGCTGCTCTGCTCATGGGAATGCTGTGGTTATGGCCCTATCAGGAAATCCGGTTGACGATGCCGCTCATCCCAGTTCTGGGGATGGTCATGGTGGCCGGGTTCAGGCCCGAGGCGGAGAGGCTGACTCGTGGGATCGTGGTCGATGGAGCTCGACCGGATCCCGTCACTTTCTTGGTCGGTATCATGGGTCTCGCCTGGATACTCGCGTTGGGCTCAGCGAGCGTGATCGCTCTTGCGGGCGGGCGCCACGTGGAACCCCTCCGCGTAAGGGAGCTCATGCTTGCCCGGGCCGTGCAGGCCGTGGAAGAGCGCGTCCCACCGACCGGCGTAGTAGGAGCCCCCGAGTTGTGGGCGGGACTGGCCCTTCACACCGGCCGCCGGGTTGCCCCCAGTGCCCGGTTCCGGCTGGATGGGGAGGGCCCCATCTGGGGTACCCCGTCGGAGCAATTCGCGGTCTGGTCCGCCGCTGAGATCGAATATGTCGTGTTGGAGAACGCCGGGGTGGTGCATCAAGAGGCACTGGACGAGCTGGTTTCGCGTTGCCCCGGTGCGGTTCAGGTTCTGGCGTCGTGGGCCGGAGGCTGGCTGGTGCGTCTGGACTGGGACGATACATGCCGGGCCAGTGTCGTGCCCGGGGCCGTGCCGGGCGCCGTGCCCGGGGCCTGACCCGGCGGCACCCCAGGAAGGCTGAGCGGCATTCGAGCAGTCACCACTCGATCTCGCCTTTCTGCGAAGTGTCGACTTCTTTTCCTTTGCCGCCACCCAACAGCACGGTCTCGATCTGACCGTACAGAAACTCCCGGGCCTTTTTGTCACGAGGGTCGAGCCCATAGTGATTGATCAGAAGCGTTTGATGCTGCAGCCACTCTGTCCAGCATCCGGAGCAGATCTTCTCCTGAATACGTTTCCCCAATTCGGTTCGAAAAGGAGGTTTGGCCAGCGTCGGTTTTTCAGGCCCACAGCGGCTGCACTCGATCGTTTCCATTTTGGCCCTCTCAACGCTTCAAGATCGACGCCCGAACTCGGGCGAATGTCCCGATTCTCGATTCGGGGATCACGGGATTACCCTGACAGGGGGCCGGGGATCCCGCCCGGCGTAGACGAGGTTTTGTGATTCAATTAATTTTTCGCCGTACAATCTAACCCCATACGAATTCGGAATGTTGACCAAGAAGCAGCTCAAGCACATCGAGGGCCGGCTCATGGATGAGCGGGCAAGGGCGCTCAAGGCGTTGGGGCTCTTCGACAGGATTTCCAAACTCGACCGGGAGTCGATGGACTCCGATCTTTCCGCCTACACGGACCACATGGCGGATCAGGGGACCGAGGCGATGGAGCGTGAGAAGGCCGCTCTCTTTGCGACCAAGGAGGGCCGCTACATCTACCGGCTCGAGGGGGCGTTGCGCCGGCTGTACAACGACCCAAAGACGTTCGGGGACTGCCACACTTGTGGCTCCGCCGTCGCGTTCGAGCGTCTCGACGCGCTCCCGCATGCCCGGTACTGCATCGACTGCAAACGGAAAGAAGAGGACGAAGCCTAGAGAACCGCCAAGAACCGGTCCGCCAACGTCTCCGACTGCCAGCGCCTCACCCCCGCGATCCGCGTGAGTTCTTCCACAGAACGCGGATGAATATGGGCGATCTCCAAGATCACGGTGTTCGACATCAGGACTCCTCGGGCGATCCCGAGTGCCTCCGCCGCCTCGTTTCGAATGACTTTGAGGCGGTTGGCGATCTCCTCCACCGCGGGTGGGGGGCGGCGCGGGCCCGACGGACCACGGGGATAACCCACAAGCTCGGAATCGTCGAGCCGGTCGGTCTGTTCGAGTCGGTCGAGTAACTCGGCACCCGACCGCTCCGCGAGCTGGGGCGAAAAACCATGTACACGCGCGAGGGCTGAAACGTCTCGCGGCCGCTCGCGCACGACCTCCAGAAGGGCCGGATCTCCAGCCACTCGGAAAGGGGCTCGATCCCGCGCGCGGGCGACCTCGTCTCTCCAGAGCCAAGCTTCGCGGAGAAGGGCCACGTCCCGCAGCTCGAAATTTCGCACGCCTTTGATCTTGGTGACAGGATCGACGTCTCCGTCGGAGTTCCACCGTAACGCCTCCATGAGCACCGATTCCTCTTCCGCCCAGGATGTTCTCCCTGATGCGTCCAACCGCTCGGCAAGGAGGTCGGCCAACCGGTGCAGGTGGCGCGTGTCCGAAGCGGCGTAGTCCAGCATCTCGTCCGGGAGAGGACGTTTCGCCCAGTCCGCGCGCTGGTATTTTTTGGACACGTGGACATCGAGGTGCTTCTCCAGGAGCGCGGCGAGCCCGAGAGACGGCTCTCCCAGAAGTGCTGCCGCGGTCTGCGTGTCGAACAGCTTCACGGGGTGCAGATCCAAGTCCCGGTCGAGAAGCCGCAGATCGTAGTCGCCGCCGTGAAGGAGGACCGTTACCGTCGGGCTCTCCAGAGGGCCCCGGAGCACATCCGACGGATCGACGGCGAGCGTGTCGACGATGAAATTCTGTTCGCCGCAGGTCACTTGAAGAAGACAGACGCGATCCGAATACCGGTGAAAGCCGGCCGCTTCGAGGTCCACGGCCAGACGGGATTCTCCCGTCAGGGCCTCGCCCAATTCACGGAGATCGCCCGAATCTGAGATGAGTCGAATCGTCATGATGCCGAGAGCTTCGGCCCGGAGGACTCTGGGCGCAAGCGGACCTGGGTTCGGTCCGCGTGTAATCCGGGTTCGTCCCGGGCCAAAGACTTGCCCTTCAGATCACCCAACGGCAGCTTCACAGGCGCAGCTTCAACGGACCCCTCCGTACCCAGTGTGGTGCTTCGGAAGTTCGCTCGAACGCCCCAGACACTATCGGAAAACCGCACGAGCTCCACGGGATTCATGAGACTCACATTCCTCGGAACAGGAACCTCTTTCGGTGTGCCGGTCGTCGGGTGCGACTGCGACGTCTGCACCTCGGATGACGTCAGGGACAAGCGAACCCGGCACGGAGCCTTGCTCGAGATGGACCAGGGGACGGTTCTGGTCGATACGCCGCCCGAACTCCGACTCCAGTTGCTTGCTGCGGGTGCCAGCAACGTCGATGCGGTGTGGTACACACACGCCCATGCGGACCATCTCCATGGCATTGACGATCTCCGTGCCTTCACGGCACGCCAGCGGCGCGATATTCCTGCGTTCGTTCCCAAGGAGTACGCCGATCTTTTTCGCACCCGGTTCTCGTACATCTTCGACGAAAATTTTCAACCTCCCGAGGGGACGACCAAACCTCGCATTCGTCTCGAACCGTTCGGGCCCGGCGAGGCCCCGACGATTCTTGGTCACCGCTTCGAACCCGTGGTGGTCCCTCACGGGCCGATCAATGTGTACGGCTTTCGCGTCGGGTCGCTGGGTTACGTCACCGACGCGAAGGAGCTGCCTCCGGCCGCTTTGAAAACCCTGAAGGGTGTGAGCGTTCTGGTACTCAATGCGTTGTGGTTCGGCCGACCGCATCCGACTCACTTCAACGTCGAAGAGGCCGTCGAGGCCGCAAAGACGGTGGGTGCGGAGCGCACGTATCTCGTCCATCTGACGCATCGGGTTGGGCACCAGGAGTTGTTGGATCGGCTCCCCGAGAGTGTGGCCCCTGCGTACGACGGGCTGAGCATCGAGATCACATGACTCCCATCACGCTCGATTTCTCGAACATGGTGGCGGAACGCCTCGGCGGCGGCGGCGTCGAGGCGGAGCGCCTCGGAGGGGACTTGGCGGATCGTTTCCGTTCGGCTCATGAAAGTGTGGAATCCGCTCGGCATTCCGGTGAGATGGGATTCTTCGAGCTGCCCTACGACTCGGTTGCGTTGCGCCGCGCACTGGATCTCGCGGATCGGGTCGAGGGGCGTTTCGAGAATCTGGTCATCATCGGGATCGGGGGGTCCGCGCTGGGCGCCCGCACCTTGAGGGACGCGTTGCTCGGACCCTTGTGGAACGAACGCTCGAATGAGGAGCGGGCGGGCCGGCCTCGTATGTACATCCTCGACAACGTGGACCCTGGCGCCGTATTGGACACGTTGGAGCATCTGGATCTACGCCGTACGCTGTTCAACGTCGTGAGCAAGTCGGGATCCACCGCAGAGACCATGGCACTCTACCTGGTGATCGAGGGGCTGCTGATCGAGGAGCTCGGAGCGGACGAGGTGGGGAAGCACTTCGTGTTCACGACGGATGCGGAGAGCGGAACCCTGCGCTCGATCGCCGAGGCCGAAGGAATCAGCAGCCTGCCTATTCCGGACAACGTGGGGGGGCGCTTTTCCGTGCTTTCTCCGGTGGGTCTCTTTCCGGCCGCCCTTGTCGGCGTGGATGCGGCGGCGCTTCTCGCTGGCGCCGCGCGGGCGGACGAGTACTGCCGTACGCCGGTGCTGAGAGAGAACCCCGCCGGACTCATGGCTACACTGCTTCACACAGCTCACAGCGAGGCGGGGGCCTCGATCCATGTGATGATGCCCTATTCCGAGCGCCTTCGGTCCTTCTCGTTCTGGTTTCAGCAACTCTGGGCCGAGTCTCTCGGAAAGGCCCACGATCGCTCCGGCAATGTCGTCCACACCGGACCGACCCCGCTTCCCGCGGTCGGGGTCACCGATCAGCATGCCCAGGTACAGTTGTTCATGGAGGGGCCGCTGGACAAAGTCGTCGTCTTCCTAGCGGTCACCGGGCTGGGGCAGCGGGACGTGTCAATCGGAACGCACCGCGCCTCGGTGCCCTCCCTCGCCTATCTCGGGGATTACTCTTTGGGTCGGCTGATGGACGCCGAGAGGCAGGCGACGGCCGAGGCATTGCGCCAGGGCGGCCGGGCGAACATGACCTTCGAGATCCCGCACCTCGACGCGTCGACGCTCGGAGAGCTCTTCATGCTCATGTTCGTCGCTACGGTCTACGCCGGCGCGTTGTACGACGTGAACCCACTCGATCAACCGGGTGTCGAGCTGGGTAAAGAACTCGCGTACGGACTCATGGGACGGGAGGGGTACGATCCGCCGGAACAATCGGATCCGGACGTCCGCTGGCGGCTCGAACGGGGATAGCGGTATCTTGCAAATGGCGGCGGGTGCCTTGTCCCGCTTCTGAGAGTTGCGGAAGAGACCCGCGGGAGGACCCGCGGTCGAGACCCGCGGAGAACCGGCGGCAGAAGCCCGCGGGAGAACCCGCAGAAGGAGTGGATATCATGCGTAATCAAGAGGACCTCCCCTACATCATCGTCGAGCGGGACAGCGGTGGGAGTTTTGGGTCGTTCTTCCTCGGCGCCCTGGTCGGGGCTGGCCTGGCGCTGCTTTTTGCTCCTCAATCCGGCCAAGAGACGCAGGAGGAGATACGGGCCCGTGCAAAGAAGCTCCGCATTGCCGCCGAGGAGCGGATGCGTGAGGCTCAACTGACGCTCGAAGATAAGTTGGAGCACGTTCGCGAGGGTGTCGAATCCCGTGTCGAGTTGGTGCGTGATGCGGTGGAGTCGGGACGTGCAGCGGCCCAGGAGGCCCGTACCGATCTCGAAGCCAAGCTCGAGCGCACCAAGACCGCGGCGAAGGTGGGGATCGCCGCAGCGAAAGAGGCGGCTGTGGGCGAGAAGGCGACTTCGGAGGAAGACGCCGGCGAATAGCCCTGAGTCGGACTTCCTGTGAGCGCCGGCCGCGTAGCTTCCACCCTCGGTTCACGTTTCGCCCGCCTCAGGGATTTCTGGTCCCGAGTGTACCAGAAGTCCGCCGAGGACAAGATCTTCTTCCTGGCAGGGGCGATCAGTTACAACTTTCTGATTGCCGTCGTACCCCTTTTTCTCCTGGCGGTTGGTGTGTGGGGGTATGTGCTTCCCCAGATCGGCGAGCCCTCCGAAGTCATCATCGGTTTGGTCGAGAGCTACATTCCGGAGATGGGAGATGGAATCGACCTCATCGCCGAGATCGAATCTGGAATCAACGACGTGGTGGCGAGCCGCGCCGGGTACTCGATCGTGGGGTTCCTTCTGTTTATTTGGCTCTCCACCAGACTCGTAACGACGCTCCGAATTGCCTTGCTCGACGTGTTCGATCTCGCGTCGGATCGTGGTGTGGTCCGAGGCAAGATCTTCGACATGGAGGTGGTGGTGGTCGTGGGTGCGTTGGCGCTCTTCAACGTGGCCCTGGCGATCTTCCTCCAGCTGCTGCGTGGATGGGGCACCGACCTGTTGGGTATTCCCGAGGACCTTCTCGGATCGACCCAACGGGTGCTTGCCACGTTGGTCGGGCTCGCGTCGACTTGGGCCATGTTCGGGGTCGTCTATTGGTACATTCCCGTGCGGCGGATCAGTTGGCACACTGCGTGGGTGGCCGCGACGGTCATGGCCGTATCGTACGAGGCGATGAAATGGGGATTCGGCTTGTACGTCACGTCCGTGGCGGACTACCGCTCCACTTATGGGAATTTCGCGAACGTCGTAGTGCTCTTGTTCTGGATCTATTACGTGTCGGTAGGGTTTGTCCTCAGCGGGGAAGTCGCCCAGGTTTACACCATGGAAAAAGGGCGAAACGTGCAGATTGGAAACGCCGCCGAAGGCTCGGCATGAACTTGGACCCCCGTTGAGCGACAAGAATGGTCCCGGAGAAGACGGCCGCAAGGTCGTGGGGCGGAATCGGAAAGCCCGGCATGAATATCAGATCCTGGATACCTACGAAGCCGGCATCGTGCTCAAGGGACCCGAGGTGAAGTCGCTTCGGGCCGGCCAGTTGGCTTTCCGGGACGCCTTCGCCCGGGTGGAGAGTGGGGAAGTCTGGCTCTACAACTTCCACATTTCACCCTACGAAGAAGCGAACCGGGCCAACCAGGAACCTGATCGTGTACGCAAGTTACTCCTGCACCGCGAGGAGATCCGCCGTTTGGAGATCAAGACCGGCGAAAAGGGACTCACCTTGATTCCGCTCGAGATCTACTTCCGGAAAGGGAACGCGAAGGTGCTTCTCGGGGTGGGGAGGGGGCGCCGACTTTACGACAAGCGCGAAAAGCTGAAGAAGCAAACTCAGGATATGGAGGCCAAACGCGCCATGAGCAAGCTCCGATGATCAGTCGCGGATCCAGGCTGTCGAGCCTTCTCGGCATCTCGACCTTGTTGTTGATGACCCTCGGCGGGCCGGCTCCCGGTTCTGCCCAAACGGGCGATGCTCAAACGGGAGCTGCCCAAACGGGCGATGCTCTCGTCGTACACGGCCCGGATGGCTCCTCCCTCTCGTTGCCTGTCGAGCGCTCGCGCGGGTACGCGACCGTGTCTCATGAGGCACTACTTCAGCTGGGGTGGGCCGTCGAGGTGGATCCACTTGGGCTGCGGGCCCAACTCGGGCCAGGTGGGCCTTTGGTCGAGTTTTCGTTGGGCAGCCCGCTCTTCCGCTGGGACGACGATGTGCTCCAAATGGTGAGCGCGCCTTTTTCACGTGGCGCCTTCATTCAGATTCCGCTCCAGTTCGTGGTGGATTTCCTTCCGTCCCGAGCGAGCGAGGTCTATGCGTTCTCCCCAGACGAGGAGGTTCTCGAAATCCTCGACGCGTCTCTGTGGCGAGGACGTGGTACCGAGATCCGCCAGGTGGTGAGCCCACGCGGAGGGATCACGACTCGGAGCGGTCTCGCGGACCCGAATGACGCCGGCAGAGACGAGCCCTTTGGGCAGGAAGTGAACGAGGCACAGGACCTCCAAAAACGAGTGGTCGTGATCGATCCCGGCCACGGGGGTTCAGACCCGGGTGCCACGGGTAGTGGTGGGCGCCGTGAGAAGGATATCGCACTGGCCATCGGGCGTTATGTGGAGAGGGAACTGAGCGGCGACGAAGACATCGAGGTATACATGATCCGCGACCGGGATCTGCTGGTCCCCCTCTGGGAGCGTGGTCCGCAGGCCACCCAGTGGAAGGGGGCTCGCCCTGGCGTCTTCATATCCATTCACGTGAATTCTTCCCCGGACAGCCCCGCGGTACGCGGGTTCGAGACGTACTTTCTGTCCGAGGCCCGTACCGAGCACGAGCTAAGGGTGGAGGCGATCGAGAATGCTCCTCTCCAACGGGAGCCGGAGTCGAACAGTAACGACGTGGAAACTCTCGATCTGACTTTCATCGAGCGGGACCTGGAAAAGTTCAACCACGGACATTGGTCGTCCATGCTCGCGGAGGGTATTCAGCGGGAACTGGAGGACGGACATCCCGGACCTAACCGAGGTGTGAAGCAGGCAAATCTTGCGGTGCTCACCAATGTTCTCATGCCGGCGGTGCTGGTCGAGGTGGGGTTCATATCCAACCGTGCGGAAGAGCGCATTCTGTCCCAAGGGGAGTTCCAGAGGGAGATCGCCGTGGCTCTCGCACAGGGAGTCAGGGGATTCTTCGACCGGTATGCGCCGGAGCAGGGAGTCGCGGTTCAGGATCTCACTCGGTGAGAATCCCCGGCCCGAGACGCGTCCACGCCGTCGCGACGGTGGGGTTGGGGTTTCTGGCCGGCTGCGCCTCTTATAACACACTCTATAACGCGGAGGCCTTGTACCGGGAGGCCGAAAACTTACGCTTGGCGGGCCAGGAACAAGCGGGTCGGGAGCGGTATCGCGAGGTCGTCGCCAAGGCCACCAAGGGGTACGAGTCCAACGAGGACGGTCGCCGGGCCGATGATGCCCTCCTCCTCATGGCCAAGGCCCACTTTCGCCTGAGGGAGCTTCCGGAAGCCAACCGAGCGCTCGAGCGCGCCCTGGAAGTAAGCGACGACCCCGATGTGAGAGGGCAGGTCGGCCTGTACCGAGGGGTGGTCGCGGTGGCGGCTGGAAGGATGGCTCGCGGGATCGCCCTTCTCGACGAAGCGCTGGTCGGCGTCGATGAGCCGATCCATCAGGCGGAGGGTCATTTCTGGCGCGCCCGTGCCCACCTCGAACAGGGGATGGTGGAGGAGGGGTGGCAAGATCTGGATCGGGCGCGTGAGGCTCATAGTAGCCTGGTAGTGCCGGCCGACCTCGAGCGCGTCGCTTGGGGATTTTCACTGCCGGATTTGACCCGTATCCACCAGGGAATTCAGGGACTGCTCTTCACGAGGCGCGCGCAAGTACACGGGGACTCCGTCCGTTCGCTGGTTCGACGATTTGCGGACCGATGGGGCGCAACGAGCGCCATGGTCCTTCTGGACGACGTGGAAGACACAGATTGGTCCCGAGAAGAACGAGACCGCTTGTTGATGACCCGTGCCCGGCTCGCCTATGAGGCGGGTGATGACGACCGGGCGAAGGAAGACGCGCGTCGGGTCGGGTCGGGTGTGGGGGAGCAGGCCTCAGACGCGAGAGTGACATTGGCGAGATGGATGCTCGCCGAGGTCCAGAAGGTGGGCCAACTCGCGGCGCTTCGGGCCGTTCTTCTCCCGGCGGTGGCGTCGGAGGACGCCCAGCTGTTGCTGAACACGATCCGGCGGGTGGAGCTTCTCACTGAGTATGGGCTCGAGGGTGAGCCCATCGCGCTGATCTGCGCTGCCGAGCTTGCCCGAGATGGGCTGGTCGCTCGAGGGCTCGCCGCGACACTTTTTCAGGCCTATGCGGATGCGGCGCCGGACGCGCCGTGGTACACGAAGGCGCTCCTCGCGGCCATGGAGCTGACGACCGATCCTGCGGGGCGGAAGCGGCTCGACGAGCGGCTCGATGCACTCCCGGGAGATCCATATGTTCGTTATGCTCGTAAGGGTCAGGTTGTGCCTGAGCTCGGGGATTTGGAGTACCTGCTCCAGGAGGCGCTCGACTCACTCGCCGAGCGGGTCGACGAGGAACTGACCGCCCGGCGGCAACTCGCGGGGGCGCCGGCGGGTGCGCCGGAAGAGTGAGACCGATCGACACGAACATGCGACTGAGCCAAACCCTGTTCGGAGCGACATTTCACAACCCCGTGCTCCTCGCCGCCGGCACGTGTGGCTTCGGCGAGGAACTCGAGGATGCCCTCGACCTCGAGGCCCTGGGCGGCATCGTGACGAAATCGGTGACGCTGGAGCCTCGGGCGGGTAACCCTCCACCGCGCGTGGTGGAGGCTGGAAACGCCATGCTGAATTCGGTCGGTTTGGCGAACCCCGGCTTGGAACGTGTGTGCTCCGAAAAGCTTCCCTGGATGAGGGAGCACCTCTCGAGTATCCAGGTGTTCGTGAGCGTAGCGGGCCACGTGCCGGACGAGTACTGGCGTATCATCGAGGGACTCGAGTCGGTCGGCGGCTTTCTGGGGTACGAGCTGAACCTTTCCTGCCCGAACGACACTCGCCTGGGTGGGCTTCCCTTCGCCCTGGATCCTGACGCTCTCCGCGTCGTCGTCGAAGGTGCCCGGAAGCTGACCGATCGGCCACTCCTGGTGAAGCTCGCTCCCAACGTGCCCGACATCGGGCCCGTCGCGGAAGCAGCGGAGGACGCCGGTGCGGACGGAGTCACCCTGGTGAACACGATGCCGGGTTTGCTCATCGATATCGCGTCGCGGAGAGCCGCTCTCGGCGCAGGCTCGGGCGGTCTGTCCGGACCCGCGTTGCGGGCTGTGGGTGTGCACGCCGTGCATCGGGCCCGGGCGTGTACGTCCATTACGCTCCTCGGTGTCGGTGGAATCACGGCCGCCGAGGACGCGATCCAGTATCTGTTGGCTGGCGCGTCCCTGGTGCAGGTCGGCACCGCCACCTTCGCTGATCCGAGGGCCGCGCAGAGGGTGGTAATGGGGATTGCCCGGTATACGGAGAAGATGGGAATCGAGAACGTTCAGGACTTGATCGGAGTGGTTCAGGGGACGGATCGCCCGGTGCCCGTCTCGGGAGGGCCACGCTGACATGGCCCAGGTCATCATCCCACTCGACGTCCCGAGCCTGGACGAGGCCATGGGCCTGGTGGATTCCCTCGGTGAAGCGACCGACTGTTACAAGGTGGGGCTCGAGCTCTTCACCTCCGCGGGTCCTGCGGCGGTCCAAGCGCTCAAGGAGAGGGACAAGCGCGTCTTTCTCGACCTGAAGTTGCACGATATTCCGAACACCGTAGCGCGGGCGGTCGGCCGAGCCCGAGATCTCGAGGTCGATCTCTTGACCCTCCATGCGACGGGGGGACGTCGCATGATGGAAGCCGCCGCCGAAGCAGCAGGAGACGATCTCACACTTCTGGGAGTCACCGTGCTGACGTCGATGACGTCGTCCGACGTGGAGGACTCATGGGGCCGAGTGGTGGACTCGCTCGAGGAGGAGGTCGTACGCTTGGCAAGGCTCGCGCGGGAGTCAGGGGTCGGGGGTGTGGTGGCGTCCGTGCGGGAGGCGGCTCCGATCAGGAGCGCCCTGGGAGGTGATCTGGTGGTGGTCACGCCGGGGATCCGCCTTGCCGGGGACGACGCGCACGATCAGGCCCGTGTCTCTACGCCGGCCGAGGCGGTGGCGGCCGGGGCCGACTACCTGGTGATCGGGCGCTCCATAACCCAGGCCCCCGACCCGGCGGAGGCGCTCCGGCGGGTCTACGAAGAGATGGCCGGCGCCAGCCCGGTGGGAACGGCATGAAGATCGGGACCCGGACGAGGACGCAGCGAACGCTGGTCCTGGTGGGGATATTGGGCGTCGCGGTCGGTGCCGGCGCGCCCGCCGTATGCCTCGGACAGGGCCTCGGCCTCGAGCAGGCCGCCGCCGAATTCGCCACGCAGTGGGCCGCCGGTGATGTGTCCGGGCTCCAAAGTCGATTTTCTCAGAGCGGAGTGCGCGTTCAATGGGAGGCGCGACCTCTCGGTACTCTCTCTCCCCAGCGCGCCGGAGCCTCCATTCGAGAGTACTTGGGAAATCGTGAGGCCGCGACGACGCGAGTGTCTCGAATTGGGGAGGTGGGTGGTGAGCCCGCAAGGGGATTTGCCGAAATCCGGTGGGAGTCGAGGATCCGGGGCATGTCGGAGAGGGTCACGCGAACCGTATTCGTGGCTTTCGTATACGAGGATGGTGATTGGCGGGTGGCTGAACTTCGGGTCCTTCCGCAAACGCGGCTTTGACGTCATCCTATCCTCCGTGCTGACGGGGCGATCAGCCCCCTCGACACGAATCCTCTCTGACCAACCCTGACCGTCGCGACAACATGGCCCTGAAACTCTACGACACGTTGACCCGCTCGGTGAGGGATTTCCAGCCGGCCGATCCGCCCGTCGTCCGGCTCTACGCATGTGGTCCCACCGTGTACGACCACGCACACATCGGTAACTACCGGGCCTTTCTGGTCTACGATCTACTCCACCGTTATCTGACGTGGTCCGGCTACGACGTCGACTTCGTCATGAACCTCACCGACGTGGACGACAAGACCATCGATAGTGCGTCCCAGGCAGAGAAGGACGTACGCGAGTACACCGCTCCGTTCACCAAGGACATCCTGGCCGACGCGCGAACCCTCGGGATTCTTCCGGCTCGGGTCTATCCACTGGCCACCGGGTACGTCCCCCAGATGGTGTCGTGGATCGAGCGGCTCGAAGAGAAGGGGCTCGCCTATGCCGTGGAGGACGGATCGGTCTATTTTTCGATCGGCGCGTTCCCCTCCTACGGTCGCCTCAAGGGGCTGGACCCCGAATGCGCGCGCCCGGGTGCCCGTGTGGCGGACGACGAGTACGAGAAGGAAGATGTCCGTGACTTCGCCCTCTGGAAGGCGGCCAAACCCGTGGACGAGGCGGTGGGTGCGGCCTGGGATTCGCCGTGGGGGAGAGGGCGGCCCGGCTGGCACCTCGAGTGCTCGGTCATGAGCATCGCTGAGCTCGGAGAGACGTTGGACATCCACATGGGTGGCGAAGACCTGGTTTTTCCGCATCATGAGAACGAGATCGCCCAGTCCGAGGGGGTGACCGGCAAACCTTTCGTGCTCCACTGGGTCCACGTAAAACACCTGGTCGTCGAAGGCGAAAAGATGTCGAAGTCCCTCGGCAACACCATTACGGTTCATCAACTGCTCGAAGAGGGACTGAGGCCGGCCGCCATCCGTCACCAGTTGCTCGGCGCCCAGTACCGGAAGGAATTGAACTTCACACGGGACGGTCTCGCGGCCTCCGCCGCGGCTGTCCAGCGCCTCCTGGACTTCGAGGCGCGGTTGGCGGAAACCGTCGGCGTGGATGGCGTGGGAAGCGCGAGCGGTGTCGACGGTAGGGACAATGCGGACCGTGCGAACGGTGCGGGCGGGCCGCTGGCCCGTCTTGCCGGCGAAGCCGTCGAGGCCTTTCGTGCGGCGCTCGATGACGACCTCAACTCCGCCGAGGCCTTCGCCGCTCTGTTCGTCTTCGTAAACCGCGTGAACGGCGAGTTGGATGCCGCTTCGGATGTCACCGAATCCGACCTGGAATCCGCCCGAAGCGCACTCGCCTCGATCGATGAGGTGTTGGGGCTCCTCAGCGTGGCACGCCAGGGTCTCGAGGTGGATGATGATTTCGAGTCCTGGATCGTGTCACTCATCGCCGAGCGAAAAAAAGCTCGGGCGGACCGGGACTTTGCGCGTGCAGATGCCATCCGGGACGAGCTGGCAGAACGCGGCATCGTGCTGGAGGATTCTTCTGGTGGCACACGCTGGAAGCGGATTCAGTGACCTCCAGGAGGCGAGCATGACCACTGCCGAGCCGGTCGGTCCGCCGAGTCTGACTCCCATCCAAAAGTTCGGGGAGGCGATGGCCGACTGGGTAGAGCGATGGATGCCGAGCCCGTTCCTCTTCGCGATCCTCCTGACCTACGTCGCCGCGGGCGCCGCGTTCATCTCGGAAGGGTCCGGAGTGACCGAGATCGCCCGCTCATGGTACGACGGCTTCTGGGATCTGCTGCAGTTCGCGATGCAGATGGTGATCATCCTCGTGACCGCCAACGTGGTGGCGTACCACCCTTTGGTGAAGCGTGCGATCCTCAGACTCGTGCAGATTCCGAGGAACGGCCGGCAGGCCGTCGTTTTGGTGGGTGTCGGATCGATGCTGACCGCATGGATATCCTGGGGCCTCGGCCTGATTTTCGGAGCGATTCTCGCCCGTGAAATGGGGAAGTACGCTGCCAGGAACGGAATGCCCGTCCACTATCCACTGTTGGCTGTGGCCGGTTACATGGGGATCAGCCTCACTTTTGGATGGGGGATGTCCAGCTCCCCGGGCCTCCTGCAGGCGCAGGAGGGAAACGCGCTGATGGAGCTGGGGTTCGTTGATCGTGTGATCCCCGCGACGGAGTGGGTCTTCCACTCCTACCCGCTGTCTCTCACCGCACTGTCGATCGTCTACGTCTCGATCATGCTGTACCTGCTGAGCCCGCCGAAGGAGAACTGCAGGGCGATTGGGCGCTACGTGGATCTCGACGTCGAGGACGGTGCTCAGGCGCAGGCGGCCCCGGTCGAAAAGGCCGCTCGCCCGAGCGACACGAAGCCGGCGCCGGCCGACAGGATCGACAACAGCAGGATCCTCGGGGGTGTGCTCGCGTTGACCGGCGTCGTAGTGGTTCTGAGCGTGTTTTTCGAGGGAGGCTTCGACCTCGGCAAGCTCAATCTGAATAATTTCAACTTCGCTTTCCTCATGATCGGCCTGCTGCTCTACGCGAGCCCGACCAAGTACCTGCAGGAGTTCTACGAGGCAGTGAAGGGCAGCGCGGGTGTCGTCCTGCTCTTCCCGTTCTACGCCGGGATCATCGGCATCATGACGGGGACCGGTTTGGTGGATACCATGACCACTGCGCTGCTCTCGGTGGCCAACTCGGATACGTTCCCTGTGATAGCCTGGATCACCGGGGGCGTTCTCAACATCTTCGTACCCTCCGCCGGCGGTGAGTGGGCGATCATCGGTGGGCCGATGATGATGGCCGGCGCCGAGTTGGGAATCCCTCACGGCCAGACGATCGCGGCGTATGCGGTCGGGGACGCACACACGAACCTGCTCAACCCGTTCTGGGCCATCCCGCTGCTGGCCATCACCGGCCTCCGTGCTCGCGACATGTTCGGCTACGCGATCACGATGATGCTCCTGCTCATCCCGTTTCTGGCGATCGTGCTCTACCTTCTTCCGTATTAAGAACTCGCCAAGTCGGGGCCGTCGGCACTTCGAGGCGCGTTACGACCCTTTCTTCGAAGCCGATGGCTCGGTGTCGGGGGTCCTGGTGGATGTGCGCGATACGACCGACCAGAAGCATATCGAGACTCAGCTCGAGCGCTCGGTCGCTGAACTCGAAGCGGCGAATCGGGAGCTGGATTTGTTCAGTGCCTCCTTGGCACACGATTTGAGGAGCCCGCTGCTGATCGTGACCAACTTCAGCCACCACCTCCAGCAAGCCTTCGGCGACTCGCTCGATGAGCAGGGGGAAGACGACCTACAGCGCATTCAGGCCGCTGGCCGGCACATGACACACATCATCGACGACCTCCGCGGTCTCGCTGACGTGAACCGAGTCGAGATCAATCGAGAGGAAGTCGACTTTTCGTCGTTGGGGCGAGAGATCATCGACGACTTGAGTGCGCTGGCCCCGGACCGGGCCGTGAGTTTCGAGGCGGAGCCTGGAATCAGGGCTCTTGGGGACGAGACGCTTTTGAGGATTCTCCTGGCCAACCTGCTTCAGAATGCATGGAAGTACACGGGACCTCGCGATGACGCTCGGATCGAGTTGGGCGTCACCGAGAACGGGAGTGGTGTCCCGACCTACCACGTCCGAGACAATGGGATCGGCTTCGACGACGCCGACCGTGAGGAAATCTTCCAAGCCTTCAAGCGGCTCCATACCAGGGCGGAGTTCGCAGGGACCGGACTCGGGCTGGCCACCGTGGAGCGAATCGTGGCTCGCCACGGCGGACGAGTCTGGGCCGAGGGTGTTCCAGGAGAGGGCGCGGTCTTCCGCTTCACCCTCGGATCTTCGTAGAGACCTCTACCGCTCATATCCTGTGATCGGCGGAGCCGCCGGTGCCGAAGACCTGCTCGATGACTTCCCTCAGGCGCGTACCGTCTAGCGGCTTGGTGAGGTAGGTGTTCGCGCCCGCCGCGAGGCCTTTCGCGACGTCTCCCTCGCCGGTCTCACAGCTGATGAAGATGACCGGGATCTCGGCCAGCTTGGGGTCAACTCTGAGCCTCTCGAGGAACTCGAATCCAGTCATCTCCGGCATGTTCACGTCTAGGCTGATTAGGTCGGTTTGCGGATCCTCGCTCAGCGCCTCGAGCGCCTCGAGCCCGTTGGACGCGAAACGCAGCTCTATGTCGTACGCCTTGAACTCCTTGAGG